>CAMBYR010000080.1 GCA_945872375.1 uncultured Blautia sp.
TTCCGATCTAAAGGTGTCACTTCTCCAGGTTTTGTGTTTGATTGCTTCGTATGTTCTGGTGCAGTGGGGGCTTTTTATGATCGAGAGAAAGTTATATCGTAAGCCGATCAGTGTGGACATCAATCAAAGAGAACTGCTTACTGTGGCTATTATTGGAATTTCTATTTATATGATGAGTAATCTCAGTTATGCATCAGTAAACACTCCATTTTCCGCACAGCTTCCCAGAGAGCTTTTTAACATACACACATGGGTTGATCTGGGCGGTCTGGCGATTCTGTTTGCTTATCATCTGCAGCTTATCGAACTGCAGATGAAAGTGGATTTTGATAATATGCAGAATATCCTGGACATGCAGTATGCAAATTATCAGATTTCGAAAAAAAGTGTGGATATGGTAAATCAGAAGTATCATGATCTGAAGCATCAGATCAATCTGCTGCGTGCGGAATTCGATTCAAAGGATGCGCTGGTATACCTGGATAAAATGGAGCGTGAAATTGAATCCTATGAAGCCCAGAATAAAACCGGAAATAAGATTCTGGATACGATTCTGACAGGGAAAAGTCTTTACTGCCAGCAAAACGATATCAAGCTGACTGTGGTGGCAGATGGAAGTCTTCTGAATTTTATGGATATTATGGATGTCAGTGCTTTGTTTGGAAATGCCCTGGATAATGCCATTGAGAGCGTAAGTGCCATTCAGGATAAGGAAAAGAGACTGATTCATCTGACTGTATCCAGAGATAAAGGTTTTGTACGGATTCGTATGGAAAATTGCTATGGCGGGGAACTGGATTTCGAAAATGGTCTTCCTCAGACCACGAAAAAGGACCGTAATTATCACGGCTATGGCCTGAAAAGTATGCGAAGTACCGTGCAGAAATATAATGGTTCGGTGAGAGTTGATGCGAAGGATGGCTGGTTTGAACTTCGTATCCTGATTCCTGTGAGTGTTGGTGAAGCAGGAGAACCGGCCGAAGCCGCCGGACAGTGAGAAAAGGGTAATATCCCGCGGGGCGTGTTGCTGAGCGGGGTGAACAGTAACAGAAAAGGAGAATTGTATGGGAAAAAGTTACTGGATCTGGTATCCGGGAGATATGGAACTGTATTATGGAATGAAGCAGAATTTCAGCCGTGTGGAGCGGGGCTTCGGATGGCCGGCATTCTGGAAAAGCGAGGGCTTTCGTAACCGTGTGGCATTAGGCATATGCGGATCTGGAGTTCCTGGAGCAGATATACCCGAAAATGTGTACAACCATGGAATTCTGTTCGAGGCAGCTGGATGAGCATGGGTTTATCACAGGACGGGAAAAGGACTGGATCTACATTGACTGGGCAGATCTGGATAAAGAAGGGCCCTTATGTGCGGAACAGATGCTTCTGGCAAAATGCTGGAAGGTGATGGCAGATCTGAGCTGTGTGCTGGGACTATCCGGAGAGATCTGCGAGGAGAAATATGCGGCACTTACAGAGCAGATTCAGAAATATTACTGGGATGAAGAGAAAGACGCATATATCGATTCCTTTATTTCGGGAAAGAGGCACGTGACACGCCATGCAAATATATTTGCGCTTTTATTTGGCATTGCAAAAGAAGAACAGCAGCAGTCCATCATAGAAAATGTTCTGGAAAATCCGGATGTTCCGCAGATTACCACACCGTATTTTCAGTTCTATGAACTGGAGGCTCTTTGCCGCGCCGGACATCCTGGCGAAGTGCTGGAGCGGATCAAAGGTTACTGGGGCGGTATGCTGGATCGCGGTGCAGTGACCTTCTGGGAGGAGTTTGACCCTGATGCTCCGGCGGAAGAGCAGTACGATATGTATGGAGACCGTTTCGGAAAGAGTCTGTGTCATGCGTGGGGAGCAAGTCCCATTTACCTTCTTGGCCGGTATTTTATGGGTCTCCGCCCGTTATGTCCGGGAGGAGAACATTTTGCAGTGGAACCTCATCTGGAGTTCTTTGACAAACTAGATTGTCATTTTCCGATAGCAGATGGAACTGTAGAAATGAAATGGGATGGAAAAAAACTGAGTGTAAATACGAACCTGACAGGAGGTATTTTGTATCTGCCGGACAGGGATGCAGTAACTCTGGAAGCGGAAAAAGAAAACATTTATGAGGTTTTCGGGTGTTAAATATGAATATTAAAGAGATTGTGAGCAGCATGAGCCTTTCGGAAAAATGTTATCTTTTATCAGGCCGGGACTTCTGGAGCACCCGCTCTGTTGAGCGGCTGGGAGTTCCCGGAATAACCCTTTCTGATGGCCCTCATGGCGTGCGCAGGCAGATTGCTGCAGGAGATCATCTGGGACTGAACCCCAGCTTTCCGGCTACCTGTTTTCCGACAGCAGCAACAGTCGCGAATAGCTGGGATGTTTCTCTTGGTGAGAAGATAGGAGAATGTCTGGGGGAGGAAGCTGCAGATCAGGGTGTTGCCGTTTTATTGGGACCGGGCCTGAATATTAAGAGAAATCCGCTGTGCGGCCGTAATTTTGAATACTACAGTGAGGATCCTTATCTGTCAGGAAAGATGGCGGCTGCGTATGTGAGAGGAATTCAGTCAAATGGTGTGGCGGCCTGTCCGAAGCATTTCGCGGTAAATTCGCAGGAGCTTCGCCGAATGGCCAGCGATTCTGTGGTAGATGAAAGAACGCTGCGGGAGCTCTATCTGACGGGATTTGAGATTGCGGTAAAAGAAGGACAGGCAAAGGTTCTTATGTCCTCCTATAATCGTATAAACGGTGTTTACGCCAACGAAAATGAATACCTTCTGCAGAAAATTCTGAGAGAAGAATGGGGCTTTGACGGGTTTGTAGTTTCCGACTGGGGTGCTTCCAATGACCATGTCAGGGGTGTTGCCGCGGGCTCTCATCTGGAGATGCCCGGTACCGGCGGAGACTCTGATGAAGAGCTGATCCAGGCCGTAAAAGACGGAAAAATAAAGGAGGAACTGATCGATCAGCGGGTGGAAGAACTATTAACAGTGATGCTTCCGCTGCATGAAACAATTTCCCGGGCAAAGGGCAGGAAATTTGATGAAGAGGCACATCACGAATTGGCGAGAAAGGCTGCAGAAGAGAGTATTGTTCTGCTGAAAAATGATCACAAGGTACTTCCTCTGAAGCCGGGAACCAGAGTGGCTGTTATCGGTGACTTTGCCAGAATGCCGCGTTATCAGGGAGCCGGCTCCTCTGTGGTGAATCCTACAAAGCTGGAAGCTGCTCTGGATGTGATCGGGCAGTTTCCACTGGAACTGGCGGGCTTTGCACCGGGGTATCGAAGGAGCGGAAAAGCGGATCCGGAGTATGAACGGGAAGCCACTGCTCTGGCAAAAAAAGCGGAGGCAGTGCTATTATATATTGGACTGGATGAGATTTCTGAATCGGAGGGGATGGATCGCTCGCATATGTCCATACCTCAAAATCAGATCTCACTTCTGAAAAAAATATCTGCTGTCAACAGGCATGTGATTGCTGTCATTTCCGGCGGATCTGCAATTGAAATGGACTGGATCGATCAGTGCGAGGCAATCCTTCATGGTTATCTTGGGGGACAGGCCGGCGCCTCTGCCATGCTTCGGGTAATTACCGGTCAGGTGAACCCGTCGGGAAAATTGAACGAAACCTATCCAATGAAATACAGCGATACACCTTCAGCACCTTATTTCCCTTCTAAAGAACGGAATGCGGAGTATCGAGAGGGATTGTATGTGGGGTATCGATATTTTGAAACGGTGAAAAAGCCGGTGAGGTTTCCCTTTGGATTTGGAATGAGCTATACGGAGTTTGCGTACAGTGACCTGAAGGTCTCGGAAAAAGAGGCCGCTTTTATGCTGACAAATACCGGTAATGTCGATGGCACAGAGGTGGCACAGTTTTGTGTGAGTGCAGAATGCAGGGGTGTTTACCGTCCGGCGAAAGAGCTGAAAGGGTTTGCAAAAGTATTCCTGAAAGCAGGAGAAACGAAAAAGGTGACGATTTCTTTAGATGATAAGGCATTCCGCTACTACAATACAGATACGGGAAAGTATGAAGCAGAGGCCGGCAGATATCAGATCTTGATTGGTGCAAGCTGTGCAGATATCCGCCTTTCCGGCTCTGTGAGTATACAGGGAACTAAGGCACCGCTTCCGAAAAATGCGGATAAACTGCCTTCTTATGCGACGGGAAACATCTGTAGGATTTCTGATGAGGAATTTCGGGTGCTTCTGGGACATGAGATCCCTGACGGGCACTGGGGAGGCAGGCTGGATGAAAATGATGCCATCTGCCAGATGTATTACGCAAAAAGCCGTCTGGCTCGTCTGATCTGCCGGATCATGACAGACAAACTGGAGAAAAGCATGAAAAAAGGAGTGCCGAATCTGGATATCATGTTTATCTATTATATGCCCTTCCGGGGAATCGCGAAGATGACAGGCGGCATGTGCAGCAGAGAAATGGTCGGCGGGATCCTGGAAGTCGTGAACGGTCATTTCTGCAAAGGAATCAAAAAGATCGTACAGGGTTTTTTCCGTCAGCGAAAGTTCAAAAAATCGTGACAGATATGGAACTGGAATCTGGTAAATGCGAGGAATATTTGTTATAGTTAAATGGATTCGTATTGAACAGCTGCGTTGATTCTTCGTTATCCGGGGGTGACTTATGAGTAAGACCAACACGGGCAGACCATCTGCCGGAGCTGTCATAACTGGTACCATTGCAATCGCATATCTCTGCCGTCTGTTAGGCAATTACATAGAGGGCTTCGCGTTTCTGGGATTTGTAAGAAGTGTACTTTATGTCGGACTTTTTGCTGCCTGGGGATTTTCTCTGAACCGAAGGGTGATCCAGAAGAAAGTGAAGTATTATCTGATTTCGGTTGTGGCACTGCTGATTTTCTGGAATATTTTAAAAACACTGAAATATCTGATCGTAGCAGATCCGATTGTCAGCAGATATCTCTGGTATCTTTATTATATCCCCATGCTGCAGATACCTCTGATGGTTTTACGGGCAGGCTGGCTTATGGGACAGCCGGATGATCGTGAACTGCCGGGGAGACTGCGGTTTTTATGGCTGCCCACGACCATTCTGGTTCTTCTTGTTCTGTCCAATGATCTCCATCAGCAGGTGTTCCGGTTTACTTCCGGGCAGAATATCCTGACGTTTGACAATGAACGGTATACCTATGGCATGGGATATTATGCGGTGCTGGTGTGGATGGTGCTGCTTGCACTGGCTGCACTGGGGATCATGACGGTCAGATGCCGTGTGTCCGCCGGGAAAAAGAAAATTGCCCGTCCGCTGATTCCGGTCATCTGTCTGATCGCTTATGGGATCCTTTATATTTCCGGAATTCCGGCTGTCCGGTTTCTGGCAGGAGATCTTTGTGTTGTGTTCGGCCTTTTGTATATGGCCACCTGTGAAAGTCTGATCCGATATCGGCTGATCCAGAGCAACTCCGGATATGCAGATCTGTTCAACGTTTCCGTAGACAGCTCCGCTCAGATCACGAATCAGGATTACGTGGTGCATTATGCTGCCCGTGAAGCAAAAGAAATTTCAAAAGAACAGATGCGTCTGGCGGAAAAAGGACCGGTCATGCTTTCTGATACGGTGAGGCTTCATAATATGCAGATTCCCGGCGGACACGTGATCTGGCACGAGGATATTTCGGAACTGCTTCGTGTACGGAAGGAACTGGAAGAGACACAGGAAGAGCTGAAGGACCGCAATGCACTTCTGAAGCTGGAATATGAGCGGGATAAAGAGAGGAAAACGATCGAGGAACAGAATCGGATTTATGATCTGCTGAACAGATGTACCCGGAAACAGACAGAGCAGATTTTTCAGCTGGTGAAGGAATACGAGAAAAATGGGAAAGATGCAGCTTCCAACCGTGAGATTCTTGCCTGCATCACCGTATTATGCAGCTACATCAAACGACGGAAGCATCTGGCCCTTTCCGCCCACAGCAATTGTAATATTTCGTTTTCAGAGCTGCAGTCGGCGCTGAATGAATCGCTGAGTTCCCTGGAACTGCTTTCTGTTCGGACCAGACTTTATGCGGAACTGGGCTCCTCCTGGCTGGAAGGAGAAACCGCTTCTCTGGCATACGATTTTTTTGAAAGTGCCGTGGAGCTGGCCCTGGACAGCCTCCGGTGGATTTTTGTAAGTGTCAGCGTGCCGGATGGGAAGCTTCGGATTGCCATTCGCCTTCGCAGCAGTGCGGATATGACACTTCTTTCCGAAGAATATGAAACGGCAGAAATTGATCGTGAGGATCAGGAGGAATGGTCACTGATCCAGGTACTGGAAGGAGGGAAAAACGCATGATACCAATAGGCATGCTTTCTCAGGAAAAGCAGACGATGTTTCTTTTCCTGCTGCTTCTGGTAGTCTTTGGTGAGGTGATTCTTCTGGTGTACAAGAGTTCGCATCTTCTTCCGCTTATCAAACTGATTCCGGATGGTACATTGGCATTTGCCCTGCTGGTGCTTCTCTTTTTTCTGGATCAGGACAGGGAACAGCCGGAATGGATGCTTCCTGTTCCAACAGGAATTCTTGCGGCGCTTCTTATTTTGCTGTCATTTTATATTACTTCCGGATTTCTCAGAGAAAGAAAACGGATAAAAAGCGAACTTTCCCCTCTGGCTATTCAGCAGGCGATTGACGATCTTCCCCTTGGAATCTGTTTTGCAGATCCTTCAGGTACTCTGATCCTGCGAAACCGGGTAATGAACGAGCTGGGAATTGTATTGCTCGGCAGTCACCCGCAGACATGGGAAGAGCTGAATCATGCCCTGAAACAGCCTTCTCGCCAAAGCGGTGTCACCTGCTTCGAGGACACCCAAAATGGTTTCTGTTTTCCGGATGGAAAAATATGGATCTTTAAAACCTGCCGGCTGTCAATGAAGGGGCTGGAAGGATATTCGCAGATGACAGCCCATGATATGACAGATCTTTACCGGGAAAACAGAGCCCTGGAAGAGGCAAACCGTCATCTGGGGGAAGTGATGGAAAAGCTTCAGAAGATGTATGAACGAATGGCCGATACCGTACGGGAAAAGGAAAGCCTGGAACTGAAGGTGTATATTCACGATATTCTCGGAAGAAGCCTGCTTACCATCAGGGATATTATGGACAGCTCGTCCGGAAGTGTGGAGAAGAAAATGAATCTTTTGAAGGAAGCAGTCAGCTATCTTTCCAGTAATTCTCCGGCAGCACAGGGCGGCCTGGAAGAGGTACAGCAGAAAGCCTCCGGGCTGGGAGTCCGGGTAAAGCTGGATGGTTATGTTCCGCCGGATACGGAACTGGAACATCTGACTGCCGCGGCTGTGAGGGAGTGTGTGACCAACTGCGTACGCCATGCCCATGGAAATGAGGTGTTTGTCAGCATTCGCGAAACATCCGGGATTCTGAAAGTAACGATTACCAATAACGGAGAGCCTCCAAAAGGAAAGATTGTGGAGGGAAGCGGACTTTTGGCACTTCACCGCAGTGTGGAGGCATTTGGCGGTGAGATGTATCTTTCGCATGTTCCGGCCTTTGCTATGACTCTTTATTTACCCAGAAAGGAGATGAGTGAGCTATGATTCATACGATTCTCGTAGAAGATGATCCGTTTACCCAGAATTACTTTGTGGAGATGCTCTCTTCTGATGAAAGGATTCATTTCGTTACCGCCGTGCGGGATGCTTTTGAGGCGGAAAAACTCTGTACCAGGGAAACGGATCTGGTGCTTATGGATGTGCAGACGCTTCATCGCCATTCGGGACTGGCGGCAGGAAAACGGATTAAGGAAAAATATCCCCATATTAAAGTGATCATCATGACATCGCTCGTTGACCCCGGAATACTGACTTCGGCAAAGATGGGGTGCGCAGACAGCTTATGGTACAAAGATCATGGTGTAAAAGGCATTATGGAAATTATCGAAAGAACCATGGCCGGAGAACATGTTTTTCCGGATATCGCTCCGCCGGTGGAACTGGAAGGAACTCTTTCGGATGTGTTTTCACCGGCTCAGATTGAAATTCTCCGATGCTATATCCGGGGTATGAGCTATGCAGAAATCGGAAAGAAGTTTCATATGAGCAAGGACGGTGTCAACTGGAATATGCGGGAAATGGTGCGAAGAGGAGGCTTTGAGTCAAAAGAGGATCTGATTGCCATGGCGATCGACAGTAAACTGATCGTGACAACCCTGAAAGAAGAATAAGGATACGTTCCTATAGTTTAGAAGAGGTAACTACCACTTGTGGTAGTTACTTTTTTTGAGGGAAAATTTATAATAAATGGTAAAAAGAGGTGATTGTCTGCAGCCGACGGAAGGCAGGTGACGTAGATGCGAAAAATTGTACTGGATACACAGAGCGGACTTTATGCAAAAGCAATTCGGAGAATCCTGATGCAGGA
>CAMBYR010000081.1 GCA_945872375.1 uncultured Blautia sp.
TTTGTACTGACTGCAAAAGATGGAGAAAAAGATAACGGCTGCATCATCAATACAGTGATGCAGGTAACAGACGCGGTAAAGAGAATTGCCATCTGTGTAAATAAAGCAAACTATACCCACGATATGATCAAAAAAACAGGTGCTTTCAATGTGTCCGTACTGACTACGGATGCTACCTTTGCCCTGTTCCGCCAGTTTGGATTCCAGAGCGGCCGGGATACAGAAAAGTTTACGGAGGAAGATGTGGAAGTCCGTACTTCCAATGGTATCCGCTATATTCCGGAATACGCAAACGCTGTGATTTCCGGAAGGGTGATCGAGGAGCACGAATATGATACGCATACCATGTTTGTGGCTGAGGTTTCGGAAGCAATCGTTCTTTCCCAGGTACCAAGCGTAACATATCAGTATTACTTTGATCATATCAAACCGAAGCCGGCACCTACAACTGAAAAGAAGGGATATGTCTGCAAGATTTGTGGATATATCTATGAGGGTGAAACGCTTCCGGATGATTACATCTGTCCTCTTTGCAAACACGGAGCAGATGATTTTGAAAAATTGTAACTATTCAGGAAGAGTATCCCGCGAGGTTTTTTCATGTATTTTTGTATGAAAAACCCGAGTTATACAAGCAAAAATCCCATTGCTACAGGTGATGAAGAAGGGATTTTTGGATGTAACTGTGAAGGAACTGAACAGTTACGAAAAACGGTAGAAAAGGACCACAGGATTTACAGTGCGGAAATACGTTTTGTGAATCGAAATGTGATACCTTTTTATATAGCTAAAGAAAGGAGAAACGGAACTATGAAATATGTATGCGATGTATGCGGCTGGGAATATGACGAAGAAGCAGGCGCACCGGATCATGGTATTGCCCCCGGAACAAAATGGGAAGATATACCGGAAGATTTCGAGTGCCCGCTCTGCGGAGTAGGAAAAGATCAGTTTTCTGAAGCATAAATGATATCGTGCAGAAGAGATTCATCGGGTCTCATCTGCAGATACCCGACAGTCAGAGAATCGGAATGGCTCAGGCAGAAAGCAGAGTCATTCCGTTTCTTTATTTCTCAGGAAATAAAAATGCTTTGCGCTGTCATGCCGGTATCTGCAGACAGATTCGTTTTGGAAAGGGAGAAGGATTATGAAACTGATGCATTTATCCGACCTGCATATCGGAAAACGTGTGAATGAATTTTCCATGATCGACGATCAGAAATTTATTCTGGCGCAGATTCTGGCTCTGGCAGAAAAGGAATGTCCTGAAGGTGTGATCATCGCAGGAGATGTTTACGATAAACCGATTCCAGGTGTGGAAGCAGTCCGGTTGTTTGATCATTTTCTTACGGAAATTGCAGGATTGCAGATTCCGGTATTTATGATCAGCGGCAATCATGACTCTGTGGAACGCCTTTCTTTTGGAGCAAGGCTGATGGAAAAAAGAAATGTACATATTTCAGAGGTTTATGATGGAACGATTAAAAAGGTAAGGCTTCAGGACGCTTATGGTCCGGTGGATATCTGGCTGCTTCCTTTTTTGAAACCAGCGGCTGTGCGCCATGGACTGGAGGCAGCAGGAGAAGCGGAGATCCCGGAAATCAGCAGCTGTCAGGACGCGGTAAAAACGGCGCTTGAAAGGATTTATCCGGACAGAGAAGTCCGCAATGTGCTGATCGCCCATCAGTTTGTGACAGGCGCAGAACGATGCGAATCCGAGGAAATTATCGCCGGAGGGCTGGATCAGGTGGACGCATCTCTGTTTGAGGATTTTGATTATGTGGCTCTGGGGCACCTCCACAGCCCACAAAAGGTGATCAGGGAAACCATACGATACTGCGGTACGCCGCTGAAGTATTCTTTCTCCGAATGCAGGCAGCAAAAATCGGTAACGATGGTGGAGCTTGGAGAAAAGGGTACGACAGAAATCCGAACGGTTCCACTGAAACCTCTGCATGATATGCGTGTGATTCGGGGCACTTATATGGAAGTGACTGCAAAATCATTTTACGAAGGAACGAATCAATCGGATTACCTGAAAATAATCCTCACAGATGAGGAGGATATTCCGGATGGACTTCAGAAGCTTCGAATTATTTACCCAAATCTTATGCGTCTGGAATACGATAACTGCCGGACAAGAGAAAATCGTAAAGTGGAAGGAAACGCTGCTGTAGAACAGAGATCGGAGCTGGAACTTTTTGAGGAATTTTTTGCAGTACAGAATAATCAGGAGATGACCCGGGAACAGAGAAAGTTTGCTGAAACACTGATCGGGGAAATCAGGGAAAAATCAGCAGGAAAGGATCGGGAGTGATATGAAACCGGAAAAGCTTATCATCAGTGCCTTTGGCCCTTATGCAGAGAAAACAGAGGTGGATTTTGAAAAACTGGGAAACCAGGGTCTTTTTTTGATCACAGGTGATACAGGTGCCGGAAAAACCACGATTTTTGATGCCATTACGTTTGCTCTGTATGGACAGGCAAGCGGCGGGATTCGTGATCCCGGAATGCTTCGCAGCAAATATGCGGCACCGGAAACGCCTACCTTTGTGGAGCTTACGTTTCGTTACGGAGGAAAACAGTATCGGGTGAAAAGAAATCCGGAATATTCCCGGCCAAAAGGCAGGGGAACCGGATTTACCGTACAGAAAAGTGAAGCTGTTCTCACATTTTCGGATGACCGTCAGCCGGTGACGAAAGCCAGAGAGGTCACCCGTGCCATTACAGAAATCATTGGTCTCGATCATCAGCAGTTTACCCAGATCGCCATGATCGCTCAGGGGGATTTTCAAAAGGTTCTTCTGGCAGGAACGGCAGAGCGGAGTGAGATTTTCCGGAAGTTGTTTCATACGGAAATTTATCAGGAGCTGCAGATTCATCTCAGGGAAGAGGTAAAGAAGCGTTGGAAGGAATATGACGAGATTCGCCGCAGTATGGCACAGGATCTTGGAAATATTTCCTGTGAAGAGACTTCTCCCTGGAAACTGGAGCTGGAGCGCCTGAAAAAAGAACATTTTGAAGGAGGCCTGGAAAAGGGCGTGGAGCTTCTGGAACAGCTTTTGGAGGAGCAGGAGGAAGCACTTAATAATCTGAATGAGGAGTTTGGCCTGAAAGAGCGGGAAATCGAGCAGAAAAGCAAACTGCTTCATCAGGCAGAGCAGCGGGAAAAAGTCTGCGGACAGCTGACACAGATAGAAACGGAACGAAAAGAGATGATGCCTGAACTGGAACAGGCAGAACGGGAGCTTCAGAATGCGGAGGAAGAGCTTCAAAAGGGAGAGGAACTGAGAAAAACCGGCGAAGTGCTGAAGGAGCGGCTGAACCGGTATCAGGAGCTGGAGAGGACGGAGAAGGAGGCCGGAGAAAAAAGAAAAGAGCAGCAGCGTGTTTCCGAGGAAAAGGCACAGGCAGAGAGTGCCAGAATAACAATGGAAGAAGAACTTCAAACACAGAAAGACAGGCTGGAAAAGCTGTCTCAGGCAGGAGAAATCTATCTGAAGCTGAAGAACAGAGAGGAAAAAGCAGTGTCCGGAAGGCAGGATCTGGAAAATGCAGCTTCTTTGCTGATCAGAGGAAAAGAGAAGCAGAAAAATCTGACAGAACAGCGTATACAGGCAGAGTGTGCAGAGAAGGAACAGGCGGAACAATCTGTCATCCTGCAGAAACAGGCAGATTATTTCCAGGATCGGGAGGTTCTTCTGGCAGAACTTGCGGGCATCAGACAACGGCTCCTGGAGGGAAAGGCCGACCTGACTGATACGCTGGAGCAGTGGGCTGCAGCAGAAAAAGATCGAAAGGATGCGCAGGAAAAATATCTTCGCTGCTGTCAGGAAACGGAAGTCTTTCGGGAAGAATTTCTTTCACTGGAACAGCGTTTTCTGGATGCACAGGCCGGAATTCTTGCAAAGACACTGAAAGAAGAAATGCCCTGTCCTGTATGCGGATCGCTGCATCATCCTCGTCCGGCTGTCCTGACCGGAAGGGTGCCGGAGAAACAGGAACTGAATGACGCAAAACAGAAGCTTTCCCGTGCAGAAAAAAACAGGGAGAAATTCAGTGTACAGGCAGGACACAGCCAGGAACAGGCGGAAAGACAGAAGCAGTTATTTGATAAAAAATGGAGTCAGATGATGGAACTGTCCGCTCCATATCTGACGGAGGAAACACGTCTGACAATCATGGAGGATGAGAATGCCCCGGGAACTTTAAAGAACAAAACGGAGGACTACGTTCAGAAAATTCTTTCCGCAGTCTGTGCTCAGATGAACCAGTATCAAAGCGAAATGGAGCAAAGAAAGACACTTTTGAAACAAAAAGAAGTCATTGATTCCCGGCTTGAGAGCTGCAGAACAACCCTTGGAAAGCTGGAAGAACAGCTTCGTATCGGGGAAAGCAGGATGGAGGAGCAAAAGGATGCTCTTTGCCGG
This sequence comes from uncultured Blautia sp., assembly GCA_945872375.1. Classification (GTDB taxonomy): domain Bacteria; phylum Bacillota; class Clostridia; order Lachnospirales; family Lachnospiraceae; genus Blautia_A. The sequence goes on from CAMBYR010000081.1 coordinate 4,431, forward strand.
ATCCTTTTTTCAGAAAGCGTGTCTGTGCTTCCGGAAGAAGACAGGCAGGAAATGCTGAAGGAAGACCCGGAGATGGGAGCTGAGGTACTGGAAAAAGCTTCGAAAATGGCAGGAGAGATTTATGATCGGGAATTAAGCAGGGTACATAAGCTTCTTGATGCGAATGAAACGGACAGACGGGAAAAAGGACAGCTGGAGAAAAAGATTCCGGAAGAAGAAAGATCATATAAAAAGCTTGCCGAAGATATTCAGAATCAGGAAATCTTTCTTGCGGAAACAAGTGGAAAGCTTCATGAACTGGAAAAACGGGGAGAAACACTTCGCCGCGAATTAGGGCCTGGTTCCAGAGAGGAAACAGAGCAGAAGATCAGAACAATAGAACAGTATCTTGCCAGCCTTCAGGAACAGGCGAAGAAGGCCAGAGAGCGTTTTCAGGATGTTTCAGAACAGAAAAAAAGGCTTGAGAACTCTGAGAAAATGCTGAAGGAAGAACTGGAAAATCTGCCTGTTCTTCAGGAAAGGGCTGTACGCGAGGAAATGGAGAGGCTGAAGGAACAGAGGCATATTCTGTACGAACAGCAATCTGCAAAATCGGGAGATCTTCGGAACAACAGAAATATTCTGAAGCATGTGCAGGATAATCAGAAAAACAGAATTGCTGTGGAACAGGAATATATCTGGGTGAAAAATCTGTCGGATACTGCCTGCGGGACGCTTGGAGGAAAGTCGAAAATTGAACTGGAAACCTATATTCAGATGACATATCTTGACAGGATTCTACGCCGGGCAAACCTCCGTCTTCTGACCATGAGCAGCGGTCAGTATGAGATGAAACGGCAGGAGGATATCGGCAGCAAAAAAGAAAAGGCCGGTCTGGAGCTCTCTGTCATCGATCATTACAATGGAACAGAACGAAGTGTGCGGACGCTTTCCGGAGGGGAATCCTTTCAGGCCTCGCTGTCTCTGGCCCTGGGACTGTCTGACGAGATCCAGTCCTGTACCGGCGGAATCCGCCTGGACTCCATGTTTGTGGACGAGGGATTTGGTTCTCTGGATGAAGACTCTCTCAATCAGGCTGTAAAGGCACTGTACGGACTTTCCACGGGCGATCGGATGGTGGGGATCATTTCGCACGTCGGAGAACTGAAGGAACGGATTCCCCGCAAGATTCTTGTTACGAAAAATCGCAGAGGAAGTCAGATCGGAAGCAGCATTCAAATGGAATAGAATGGTGAAAATTTTATGGAAAATGTCGCTTTTCTGCGGGAGAAAAAACGCGGAAACCGTCAGATCAGGAGGAAAAAGAGAGAAGGAATTTTCTTGACTGGTAATTTATTCCTGAATATAATACAGGGGAAAGAGGAAAAATATTAAAATTGACTTGAAAACCTCCCTTTTTGGTAAAAAAATTGCTTGACATATGTATGGTTATTAAATATAATTTTCCTATACGTTACAAAAATGTTACAAAATAAATAAAAAAGAAACTTTAAAGTAATGTTTTGTCACAGAAACGACTTACAAACTTTAAAGACATAGGGACTGAGCATATGAAAGTAAAGAAGAGATTACCACAGGATAAAACAGGGAAAAAGAACAATTATGATAATTTCCGGAGCTTTGTAGTCCTGACTCTCTGCACAGTACTTGCCATTGTTATGGCCGTAGGCTCCAGGCTCACTCTTGACGGAAAAGGCGGAAAAGTTTATGCGGCTTCTGAGGATGCGGCTGCCGTATTGGCAGATGAGAATGTGTATGATCTTCCAATGGGAATTGCCGGTGTTGTGTCGGGAGTGGAAGATGCGCCGGAACCGGGTACGCAGGTTCAGCGAATCGGTATCTCCTGTGAGCAGGTGATGGTGGGTCAGCGCGTCAGAACGGTAGAGGAGCCGGCGACTGCCATTAATGTGAGTGAATCCATGGAATCCAAGGTGAACGATCTGGATTCAACGGCTGTTTCCCTTGCGATGAATGCAAAGATGATGACAGATGAGGATTACCAGAATCTTTTAAAAATCGTGGAAGCGGAAGCCGGAGGAGAAGACCTCAAGGGCAGGATCATGGTAGCCAATGTGATTATGAATCGGGTAGGAAATGAGGAATTTCCCGGAACAGTGACAGATGTTATTTTTGAGTATGATCACGGAGTTCCCCAGTTCTCTCCGGTATATGACGGACGAATTTATGATGTAACCGTATCGGACCTTACCAGAGAAGCGGTGAAGCAGGCACTGGAAGGCGTGGATTATTCCGAGGGAGCACTGTTTTTTATTCAGAAAAGCGCTGCGGAAAAGCAGAGTGTAGAATGGTTCGAAAAGGAACTGAAACGACTGTTCCAGCACGGTGTTCATGAATTCTATACATATCCTGAAAAAGGCGAGCAGATGAAAACAGAACCGGGAGAAAAGAAGAAAACAGAAGAAAAAAAGAGGGATACCGATAGCGTGGAAACCGTTCAGATGGTGAAAAACGACATCGTGGAATAAGGGGTGAAAGAGGCTGTACAGACAATGTACGGCCTCTTTTTGAAAGAGAAGGGGAAAGATGGATGATAAGAGAAAGGGAAAGATGGATTTTTGTATGGTAATTTGGAAAAGTTCATGTTATAATGGGGGCGTTTCATGAAAAAAATGGAACTGCCCGAAAGGGCGTGAATCCATGAAAGATAGATAAAAAGAGAAAGGCAGGAAAGATGATGCAGGTAATGTACAAAAGTACCAGAGGAACAGGAGAGGCAGTAACGGCTTCTCAGGCAATTTTAAAGGGACTTTCAGAAGACGGAGGTCTGTTTGTGCCTGATACTGTTCCGAAACTGGATGTGCCTGTGGAAAAACTGGCACAGATGAGCTATCAGGAAACCGCATATGAGGTTATGAGCCGTTTCCTGACAGATTTTACCGAAGAAGAACTGAAAAACTGTATTTCCAATGCGTATGACGAAAAATTTGACACCGAAGCCATTGCTCCCATTCATGAAGCAAACGGCGTGTATTTTCTGGAATTATTTCACGGGGCAACGATTGCGTTCAAGGATATGGCACTGTCCATTCTTCCGCATCTGATGACCACCGCTGCCCGGAAAAATCAGGTGAAAAATGAGATTGTAATTCTGACAGCAACCTCCGGAGATACCGGAAAGGCTGCTCTTGCAGGCTTTGCAGATGTGCCGGGCACCAGAATCGTGGTATTTTATCCGAAACATGGTGTCAGTGCCATTCAGGAAAAACAGATGGTGACCCAGAAGGGAGCCAATACCTGTGTCATCGGAATTACCGGAAACTTTGACGATGCCCAGACGGCTGTAAAGAAAATGTTCAACGACAGGGAGATGGCAGCAGAGCTGGATGCGGCAGGTTTCCAGTTTTCCTCTGCAAACTCCATTAATATCGGACGTCTTGTACCTCAGGTTGTGTACTATGTATATGCCTATGCATCTCTTGTAAGAGACGGAAAGATTCAGGCAGGTGACCCGATCAATGTGACGGTTCCTACCGGAAATTTTGGAAATATTCTGGCCGCCTACTATGCAAAACAGATGGGACTGCCCATTGGAAAGCTGATCTGCGCATCCAATGAAAATAAGGTGCTGTATGATTTCTTCCAGACAGGAACCTATGATCGCAGAAGAGATTTTATCCTGACCTCTTCTCCGTCCATGGATATCCTGATCTCCAGCAATCTGGAGCGTCTGATC
>CAMBYR010000082.1 GCA_945872375.1 uncultured Blautia sp.
CCATGCGGGATGCAATCGAAAATCTTTCCGTGAAGCCGCAGCTTCTTCTGAATGATGCGGTAACGATTCCGGGTGTGACGATTCCTCAGGTGCCCATTATCAAGGGAGATGCCAGGAGCGTTTCCATTGCCGCAGCAAGCATTGTGGCAAAGGTCACCAGAGACCGGATGATGGAAGCGTATGATGCCGAGCTGCCGGAATATGGCTTTGCATCCAACAAAGGGTATGGGTCGGCGGCTCATATAGAAGCACTTCGTAAATACGGGCCAAGCCCGATTCACCGGGCATCCTTTATCGGAGGGATATTAGATCGCTGACCACCTGACAACTTGCCGGCACACTGGGAGATCTACAAAAGATACCTACATAACAGGAAAAGAGAGAAGCATTTGCAGAATAAAAGAAAACAGGGGGCTCTGTATGAACGATATGCGGCAGAGTACCTGGAAAGGCAGGGGCTGGAAATTCTGGAAGAAAACTATCGCTGCAGAATGGGCGAGGTGGATCTTATTGCCAGAGACGGTTCCTGTCTTGTTTTTATAGAAGTGAAGTATCGTTCCGGCAGAACAGACGGGTTTGCTGCTGAAGCAGTCAATCTGAGAAAACAGAAGGTGATCGGAAAGGTAGCCGCTTATTATCTGATGACTCACTTTGATACTGTGGACGTACAGTGCCGGTTTGATGTGGTTGCTTTTGACGGAAAAACAATGCACTGGTACCGGAATGCGTTTTCGTATTCCGAATAAAATGCGGAGGAGCTTATGAACATAAAATGGCACGACAGAAAAAAAGAATGCATGAAAGTCAGGGAAAGGGATGGCGTCACCGTTCTTACCTGGCCGGAGCTTGAGAAACTGACAGACTATGCTCATTGTTTTACCACCAGGCTTGGAGGGGTGAGCACCGGAATCTACAGTTCGATGAACCTGAGCTTTACCCGGGGTGACAGGGACGAGGATGTCCGGGAAAACTTCAGGAGGATTTCCCATGTACTTGGATTTGAACCGGAGGATATTGTCACATCGGATCAGACCCATACCACCAATGTGCGAAGAATCAGCGGAGAGGACAGGGGCTGCGGCGTGACGAAACCCAGACGGTTTATGGATGTGGATGGCCTTGTGACAAATGTTCCGGGGATTCTGCTTGCTACATTTTATGCAGATTGTGTGCCGTTATATTTTGTGGATCCTGAGAAAAAAGCCATAGGTCTTTCACATTCCGGCTGGAGAGGAACGGCCGGACGTATGGGTGCTGCGACTGTGAAAATGATGAAGAGAGAATTCGGAACGAATCCGGCAGACCTTTATGCCGCTGTCGGACCATCCATCTGTCAGGAGTGCTATGAAGTCAGTGAGGACGTGATCGATGCATTCCGAAAGTCCTTTTCTCCACAACAGGAGGGAAGTCTGTTTTACAGAAAAGAAAACGGAAAATATCAGTTGAATTTATGGGAAGCAAACAGGATCGTTCTGCAGGAAGCCGGAATCCCGGAAGAACGTATTTTTCTGCCGAATCTCTGTACCTGCTGCAACCCTGAGTTTTTATTTTCACACAGAGCAACCAGGGGAAAACGGGGAAATCTGGCTGCATTCCTTGGCATAAAAGCAGGCTCCCGGGATTGACCGGAAGCCTGTCAATTTTTTATGATTTATAATTTTTTACTTTTTCCATCAGTTCCATGATCTTCTCATTGCTGGAACGTACCTTTTCCACAGAAACATCATGATTGATGATGTCGATGATGCTTGCCAGGTATTTGCTCATGTTTGCTTCAATGTAATATGGTTTTGTGAGAAGCTCCGGCAGACGGTAATTCAGGTTTGTTGTGATTACCTTATCCAGCCATCCCTTTTCATAGTATTCATCGAATTTGCTGAGTCCGTCTGTGAATAATCCATAGGTGGTACAGATAAATACGCGGTTTGCCTTGCGTTCCTTGATCTGCTTTGCCACATCCAGCATACTTTCTCCGGAGGAGATCATATCGTCGATGATGACAACATCCTTTCCTTCTACGGAATCTCCCAGAAATTCATGGGCTACAATGGGATTTTTGCCGTTTACAACGGTGGAATAATCCCGGCGTTTATAAAACATACCCATATCCACACCAAGAATATTGGAAAAATAAACGGCTCTTGACATTGCTCCTTCATCGGGACTGATGATCATCAGATGATCGTTGTCCAGATGGAAATCCGGAACATTTTTTACCAGAGCTTTTAAGAACTGGTAAGTGGGGAAGAAGTTGTCAAAGCCATTCAGCGGAATGGAGTTCTGAACGCGGGGATCGTGGGCGTCAAATGTAATAAAGTTGGATACGCCCATCTCACTGAGCTCTTTCAGCATCAGAGCGCAGTCCAGAGATTCCCGTTTGGTACGCCGATGCTGCCGGCCTTCGTAAAGAAACGGCATGATCACATTAATTCGATGTGCTTTGCCTGTAGCAGCGGAAATAATACGTTTCAGATCCTGGTAATGATTGTCCGGAGACATATGATTTTCATGGCCGCACACGGTATATGTCTGGCTGTAATTCGTAACATCTACCATGATATAGAGGTCAGTACCGCGGACAGATTCTTTGATATATCCTTTTCCTTCGCCGGTACCGAAACGGACACATTCACATTCCACAAGAAAAGATTTTTCGCTGTATCCCTGCGGAATGATGCTGAGCTGCTTTCTGGCAACAAGTTCTTTACGGAATTTTACCAGTTTTTTATCTACTTCACGGGCAAGATCCTGGCAGCCTGCAAGAGCGGCAATACGGATAGGAGCTACCGGAAGAGATTTTTCAAGTAATTCAATGTTTGGCATGTTATTCCTCCTAAGTAATCCATTTTGGTAAACGGATGATACTTCATTTATAACATTTGACCGAAATCCAGTCAAGGAATTTATTGATTTTTACATCCAAAATTGCTATTATGGTTAGAGTACAGGAAAATTATATGTGGGTGTTCAGCAGGCAAACCTCATATCCGTAAAGCTGCTGAACCGGAATGATGTATTCAGGGAGTGTGCCATGAAAAAAAACAGACATGTGATTTCCAGGGTCCTTCCCGGCAGTATTGCAGAGGAACTGGAAGTAGAAACCGGAGACATTCTGCTTTCCGTTAATGATATGGAAGTGGAGGATGTTCTGGATTACCGGTACCTGATGAATGAGGAAGAAGTGGTTCTTCAGATAGAAAAAAAGAACGGAGAGATCTGGGATCTGGAAGTGCAGAAGGATTATGAAGAAGATATGGGAATGGAATTTGACAGCGGCCTGATGGACGATTACCGTTCCTGTTCCAATCGCTGTATTTTCTGCTTTATTGATCAGATGCCTTCGGGAATGAGAGATACCCTTTATTTTAAAGATGATGATACCAGGCTGTCTTTTCTGCAGGGAAATTATGTGACGCTGACAAATATGAGCGAACATGATATCGACAGGATTATCCGTTATCGCCTGGAGCCTATGAATATTTCCTTTCAGACCATGAATCCGGAACTTCGCTGCAGGATGCTGCGAAATCGTTTTGCGGGAACGGCGCTGGAAAAGGTCCGCCGTCTGTATGATGCCGGAATTGCCATGAACGGACAGGTAGTGCTTTGCCGCGGCATAAATGACGGGGCAGAGCTGGAATATACGCTGCAGCAGCTTTCCGTCTACGCGCCGGTACTGGAAAGTGTGTCGATCGTTCCTGTGGGCTTGACAAAATACCGGGAAGGGTTGTATCCTTTACAGGCGTTTACCCGTGAAGATGCGTGTGCTCTTCTGGAGCAGGTTCACCGGTGGCAGAAGATCATGATGGAACGCTGCGGCCTTCATTTTGTTCATGCTTCCGATGAATGGTATATTCTGGCAGGCAGGGAGCTTCCGGAAGAAGATTCCTATGACGGATATCTTCAGCTTGAAAATGGAGTGGGAATGCTCAGGCTTCTGGAAAATGAAGTGAAAGAGGAACTGGAAAGACGCCAGGGGGATGACCGTGAGGTTTCGGTGACTATTGCTACAGGAAAACTGGCAGGGCCGTTTCTGGAATCCTTTGTTGGTCTGATCCGCCAGAAATATCCGAACGTACATGCGGACATCCGTGTGATCGTAAACAGGTTCTTTGGAGAAAATATTACGGTTTCCGGTTTGATCACAGGGCGCGATTTGAAGGAGCAGCTTTCCGGTACGGAGCTTGGAGACAGGATCCTTCTTCCGTGCAATATGCTTCGGAGCGGGGAATCCGTATTTCTTGATGATATGACAGTGGAGGAGCTTTCTGCTTCTCTTGGAAAAGAAATCAGAATTGTAGATGAAGGCGGTGCAGATTTCGTATCGGCCGTCCTGGAACCAGAGGAAGAGAAAATACTCAGAAGGAGACAAATGTATGAGCAAACCAGTAGTTGCCATAGTGGGCAGGCCGAATGTGGGGAAATCCACTCTGTTTAATGCTCTGGCAGGAGAGAAGATCTCCATTGTAAAGGATACGCCGGGTGTTACCAGAGACAGGATCTACGCGGATGTTACATGGCTTGATAAATCGTTTACTCTGATTGATACCGGTGGCATTGAACCGGACAGCAGAGATATTATCCTGTCGCAGATGCGTGAGCAGGCACAGATTGCCATTGATACAGCGGATGTGATCATTTTTATCACCGATGTAAGGCAGGGACTTGTGGATTCGGATTCCAAAGTGGCTGATATGCTTCGCCGCAGCGGAAAACCGGTCATTCTGGCAGTCAACAAGGTAGACAGTGTTCAGAAATTTATGATGGATGTGTATGAGTTTTACAATCTCGGAATCGGAGAACCGATTGCAATCTCGGCAGCCAACCGGATGGGAATGGGAGATATGCTGGATGAAGTGATCCGGTATTTTCCGGAGGATGACAATGCCGAGGAAGATGACGACATTCCGAGAATCGCTGTGGTTGGAAAGCCGAATGTCGGAAAATCATCTCTGATCAACAAGCTTTTGGGAGAGGATCGTGTGATCGTTTCCGATATTGCCGGAACGACCCGTGATGCCATTGATACCAGAGTTACCTGGCAGGACAGAGACTATATTTTTATCGACACGGCCGGACTTCGCCGGAAGGGCAAAATCAAAGAGGAAATTGAACGGTACAGTGTGATCCGTACTGTAACGGCTGTAGAGCGGGCAAGTGTGGTGGTAATTATGATCGATGCCACGGAAGGCGTTACCGAGCAGGATGCAAAGATTGCCGGAATCGCTCATGAAAGAGGAAAAGGTGTGATCATCGCTGTAAATAAATGGGATGCCATTGAAAAGAATGATAAGACCATTTACCGTCACACCGAACGGATTCGTGAAGTGCTTTCCTATATGCCTTATGCGGAAATTGTTTTTATCTCTGCAAAAACAGGACTTCGGATCAGCCGTCTCTTTGAAACGATCGATGCCGTTATAGAAAATCAGACACTTCGTATTCAGACAGGTGTCCTGAACGAAATCCTTTCTGAGGCAGTGGCTATGCAGCAGCCGCCTTCTGATAAAGGAAGACGACTGAAGATCTATTATATGACACAGGTGGGCGTGCGTCCTCCGACATTTGTTATTTTTGTCAATGACAAGGAACTGATGCATTTTTCCTATGTCAGATACCTGGAAAATAAAATCCGGGATGCATTTGGGTTCAGAGGAACGTCGCTGAAGTTTATCATCCGTGAACGCGGAGAAAAGGATGGGGTATGATGGAACGTATTATTTGTTTGGCGATCGGATATGTTTTTGGCCTTTTTCAGACATCCTATATTATTGGCAAAATGCATCATACGGACATCCGTCAGCATGGGAGCGGGAATGCGGGTACCACCAATGCCTTTCGTACATTTGGAAAAAAGGCCGGTGCGCTGACTCTGCTTGGTGACTGCCTGAAATGCGTATTTGCAATTGCCGCAGTCAGGCTTATTTTCCGCGGTTCGTGCGGTGATATTCTTCCGCTTTTGAGCATGTATGCAGCTGCAGGGTGTGTGCTGGGCCATAATTTTCCGTTTTATATGAACTTTAAGGGCGGAAAGGGAATAGCTGCGTCTGTAGGAATGATCCTTGCATTTGACTGGAGAATATTCCTGATCTGTGCGGTCATTTTCTTTGGACTGTTTTTTTCAATGCATTATGTTTCGCTTTGTTCTGTCAGTTCCTATATATCGGCGCTGATCATACTTATTATTTTTGGCGAAATGGGTTTTTATGGTATGGAACGTGCGTATACGCTGGAAATGTATCTTGTGATGGGCGCACTGACATTACTGGCCCTGTATCGTCACAGGACGAATATTCAGAGACTGATGAACGGAACGGAAAATAAAATTTACCTTGGCGGAAAGGCCGGGAAAAAGAAAGATTAAGAGGTGTGGATATGGCAAAAATCAGTGTACTGGGAGCAGGAAGCTGGGGAACGGCATTGTCTTTTCTCCTTTCCAACAATGGACATGAGGTTCTTCTCTGGTCTGCGCTGGAAGATGAAGTGCAGATGCTGAAGGAAAAAAGGGAGCATGAAACAAAACTGCCGGGTGTGAGACTTTCTGAAAAGATCGGGATCACTTCCGATCTGGAGCTTGCACTTCAGGATCCGGATGTTGCAGTTCTTGCTGTTCCTTCGCCATTTACCAGAAGTACGTCTCACAGAATGGCTCCATTTGTAAAAGATGGACAGAAAATTGTAAATGTTGCAAAGGGGATTGAGGATCGGACCCTGATGACTCTCAGCGAGATTATCGAGCAGGAAATTCCCAATGCAGACGTAAGCGTCCTTTCCGGACCAAGCCATGCGGAAGAGGTTGGAAAAGGGCTTCCTACGACCTGCGTGGTAAGTTCTCACAGCAGAAAAACGGCAGAGTACCTTCAGGCAATTTTTATGAGTCCTGTTTTTCGTGTATACACAACACCGGATATGCTTGGTGTGGAGCTTGGCGCTTCCCTGAAAAATGTGATCGCCCTCGCAGCGGGAACTGCAGACGGGCTTGGATACGGTGATAATACGAAGGCTGCGCTGATCACCCGGGGAATGACGGAAATTGCCCGTCTCGGCATTAAAATGGGCGGCAGACTGGAAACCTTCTGCGGTCTTTCCGGAATCGGAGACCTGATCGTGACCTGTGCCAGTGTCCACAGCCGTAACCGCAAGGCCGGATATCTGATTGGAAAAGGCTATACCATGCAGGAAGCCATGGATGAGGTAAAGATGGTGGTCGAGGGTGTTTATTCTGCGAAAGCGGCAAAGGGACTTGCTGAAAAGTACGGAGTGGAAATGCCTATTATTGAAGAAGTGAATAAAGTTCTTTTTGAAGGAAAGTCTGCTGCGGAAGCTGTCATTGATCTGATGCTGAGAGATAAGAAAATTGAATCTCCGGAGCTTCCGTGGGATAACGAGAAATAGAAAAAAACCTCTGTATCGGGAAAACGAATCCTGAATACAGAGGTTTTTTATATTTCAGAACTTAATATCTCTGAGATCCTCCGGAATGCTGGCGCTTCTGTAGTTTTCGTTGAGTGTGTCCAGCAGAGCCATATCTTCTTCCTCAATCGAAAAATCGAAGATTTTGCTGTTGCTGATGATTCTGTCCGGATTTGTTGATTTGGGAATAACGGAAATCCCTTTCTGTACTGCCCAGCGAAGTCCGATCTGGGAAGTGGTCCGTCCATATTTTGTTCCGAGAACACAGAAAATATCGTTGTCCAGATAAGCACCCCGGGCCAGAGGAGCATAGGCCTGGACCTGAATTCCCTCTGCCTGACAGTAATCGATCAATTCACGGTTATAAAACAGAGGATGACATTCGATCTGATTGACGGCGGGAACAATTCCGGAAATTCGTTTCAGTTCTTCGAGATGCCGGATTTCAAAATTGCTGACACCTATGGAGAGGGCTCTTCCGGTATCCATAATTGCCTCCAGCTCTTTCCATGTGCTTAGGTAACAGCCCGGAACAGGCCAGTGAATCAGATACAGATCCAGATAATCAAGGCGAAGACGATCAAGGCTTCGCTGGAAAGCACCCTGAACATCACCGAGGCGCTGGGCT
>CAMBYR010000083.1 GCA_945872375.1 uncultured Blautia sp.
GCGTCTAACTCATCACTGAAGTAACGAGAATGCGACGCGTGATTATTCAAATTATAAATCTGCAGCAAAACAAGTCCTCCCGCAAATATATAATAAGACGGTATTTTTTTCAAAAATACGCTCTCGTTTGTTAATTCGCTGTTTTTTTATAGCTTTATAATATTAACGCAATATAGCAGCAAGTTTCGTTTAAGTATATCATTCCGGCTGTGTGTTGTCAAACAAAAAAGCCGTTGCAGAGTTCTGACTATATTTTAATTTTTTACCATATTCTTCTTCATGCTTTCTGTAAATTCCCCTTCCATCATTGCGCAGGAGCGGAAAACTTGTTAGAATAAAGCGACAGAGTATCCGACATAATGACATCAGGAATACACAAAAAGGAGGTTTCGTTTCATGCGTGCATACGAACGATTCTTAAATTATGTAAAAATACACACCACAAGCGACGAAGACAGCCAGGACACACCCTCCTCAAAACGACAGTTTGATCTGGGAAATCTGCTGGTGCAGGAGCTTGAAAAGCTGGGAGTCAGCGACGTACGAATGGATGATAAATGCTATGTATATGGTAAAATTCCTGCCGCAAAAGGCATGGAACAGGTTCCGGCTCTTGGGTTCATTGCCCATATGGACACTGCTCCGGATTATTCCGGACAACATGTTATGCCGCAGATCATAAACGATTATAATGGAGAAGATGTAAATCTGGGTGAGAGCGGACAGGTATTATCCGCAAAAACATTTCCTCATCTGAAAAAGCTGAAAGGACGCACCTTGATTACCTCCGATGGAACCACGCTCCTCGGCGCCGACGACAAAGCCGGTATAGCTGCCATCATGACCATGGCAGAAGAAATTCTGAATGAAAAAATGCCCCACGGGACGATCTGTATCGGTTTTACACCCGATGAAGAAATCGGCCGTGGAGCTGATCACTTTGATATTGAAAACTTCGGAGCCGACTTTGCCTATACAGTAGACGGCGGTGCAGAAAATGAAATTGAATATGAAAACTTTAATGCAGCCTGTGCAGCCGCAGCGATCAGAGGTCTTTCTGTCCATCCGGGAAGCAGCAAAAATACCATGATCAATGCTTCTCTTGTGGCAATGGAATTCAATGCCATGCTGCCCTTTGGCGATACGCCCCGGAATACAGAAGGTTATGAAGGTTTCTTCCATCTCTGCGATATGAAAGGCAATGTATCCGAAGCCAGTCTGGAATATATCATTCGTGATCATGATGCATCCATGTTTGAAGCCCGTCTGAACACCATGCGCCACATCGAAAAGCTGCTGAATGAAAAATACGGCAGCGGCACTGTCACCCTTACGATCCAGGAACAGTACCGGAACATGAAAGAAAAAATAGAGCCCTGTATGCATCTGATTGAAAATGCCAAAAAAGCCGTCCTGAGTATCGGACTGACTCCGGTGACAGTCCCCATCCGCGGCGGCACTGACGGAGCAAGACTGTCCTATATGGGACTCCCCTGCCCCAATCTGGGTACCGGAGGCTACGGCTTCCACGGTCCCTTCGAACATATCACAGCAGAAGGCATGGATGCCTCAGTAAAGATCTTAAAAGAAATCGTGCGGCTGTACACTGAATAAAAACCAATTTATCTCTTCACCCGCGCACCTGCGCCGCTCATAATTGCTTCTACTTCTTTTTTGCTTGCCATGGTGGTGTCTCCCGGTGTGGTCATCGCCAGGGCACCATGGGCAGCGCCGTAATTCACAGCCACCTCTGCATCCTGGGTGGTCATAAGGCCGTAGATCAGGCCGGAAGCGAAGGAATCACCGCCGCCTACACGGTCCATGATCTCCAGACCTTTATACTGTTTTGCCTGATGGATTTCTCCATCCGCCCAGCAGATAGCACTCCAGTCATTCACCGTAGCTGTTTTCACTTCACGAAGAGTTGTGGCTACTGCCTTGAAATTCGGATAAACCTCCGCTGCATGATTGATCATCTTCCGGTAACCCTCCAGATTCAGTTCCTTCAGATCCGCATCGTTTCCTTCCACCTCAAGTCCGAGGCATGCGGTAAAGTCCTCTTCATTACCGATCATCACATCCACATATTTTGCGATTTCCTTATTGACCTCCTGTGCCTTTTCCAGACCGCCGATGGCACTCCACATGGAAGGACGGTAATTCAGGTCATAAGAAACCACGGTGCCGTATTTTTTCGCTGTTTTAATGGCCGCCAGAACAGTTTCGCAGGACTGCTCCGATAAAGCCGCATAAATACCGCCTGTATGCAGCCAGCGCACGCCCAGTTCCCCAAAGATATATTCAAAGTCAAAATCCTCGGGAGTCGCTTTGGAGATTGCCGTATTGGCACGGTCCGAACATCCCACAGCTCCCCGGATACCGAATCCGCGTTCCGTAAAATTCAGGCCGTTGCGGCAGATCCTTCCGATTCCGTCCGTTTTCATCCATTTGATCAGAGAGGTATCCACACCACCCTGGAGAATAAAATCCTCCATCAGCATACCCACTTCATTATCGGCAAACGCGGTAATCACGGCTGTTTTCATGCCAAAGCAGCGTCTTAAACCGCGAACCACATTATATTCTCCGCCGCCTTCCCAGGCACGAAAGCTTCTGGCTGTCCGGATCCTGCCCTCGCCCGGATCCAGACGAAGCATAACCTCTCCCAGTGACACTGCGTCAAAGGTACATTCTTTTTTTGATTTTAAATTCAGATTCATGATTTTCCTCCCCGTTATCTGCGTACAGATGCAGCAAGCTCCACTGCTTCTCTCGTCATTTCCGCAATCCTGTCAAACTCTCCGTTTTTGATCAGATCGCCCTTCACCATCCAGCTTCCGCCGCAGCAAATGATCTTTTCAAATCCAAGGTATTCTTTCAGATTCTTTGCGCTGATGCCGCCGGTGGGCATGAATTTCAGCATAGGGTAAGGTGCAGCCATGGCTTTCAGCATGGGAAGGCCTCCCGCCTGCTCTGCCGGGAAAAACTTTACGACCTTCAGTCCACGTTTTACCGCCTGCGCAACTTCAGAGGGGGAAATACATCCCGGAAAAACAGGAATGTTCTTTTCCAGACAATAGTCCACGATTTCCGGATCAAATCCGGGACTTACAATAAATTTTGCGCCGGCACCCACTGCGCGGTCCACCTGCTCTGTTGTCAGAACGGTTCCGGCACCCACCAGCATTTCCGGGTACTTTTCACTCATCCGGCGGATGGATTCCTCTGCCGCTTCGGTACGGAAGGTCACCTCCGCACAGGGAAGACCTCCTTTCACCAGCGCCTCTGCCAGAGGAACCGCATCCTTTGCATCATTCAATACCACTACCGGAACTACTGCAAACTCATAAAACTGTTCTTCCATTGTCTTCATCATGATTCATATTCCTTTCTATCTCTTTATATCGTAATTCATATCCATCAGACTCCGGATCGCGGAGGCATCATCGGTAATATTTCCGTCTCCGTGAATGGTGTGCTTGATGGCACTGCTTGCAACGGCAAAATTGATCATATCCACGGGATCATACTGCTTCATCATGGCATAGATCAGCCCGCTGGCAAATGCATCGCCGCCTCCTACCCGATCCAGAATCAGAAAAGTAAACAGCCTGCTTTCATAAGTACGCCCCTGATACCACATGTACGCCTTCAGACTGTTTTCACTGCCATTATGGGCATAGCGCACATGGCGGGCAATGCATTTCAGATTCGGATATCTCCGGATAAACTCCCGAAAAACATGATCCTGCTGCTCAAAATCAGGCTGCAGAGGAAGTCCGTCCTTTACATCACCAAGACTGTGATTTTTCTCATCCTTCCAGAGATGATATGGTTCAATTCCCATCAGCACATCCACATAGGGCAGACATTTTGTACAAAAATCCCTGGCTTCTTCCCAGGTCCACAGCGTACTCCGGAAATTTCCGTCAAAGCTGATGGTGATTCCTTTCTTTCTGGCAATCTCAAGGCACGACAGAATCATTTCCCTGCAGTTTGGGGAAAGAGCCGGCGTGATTCCGCTTAAATGAAGCCATGTATATCCTTCCAGAAGCTTTTCAAAATCACAGCATCGAAAGTCATATTCTGTGATGGCGCTGTGCTTCCTGTCATAAGTGACCTTACTGGCACGGATTCCATAGCCTGTTTCCAGATAGTAGCAGCCCAGGCGATGGGCCGGTGTTTCTTCCGGTGTACTGAAGATCACAGGCGCACAATGCACGTCATTGCTTCTCAGCATGCGGACAGCACTTTTTCCAAGACTGTTGTTGGGAACAACAGTAAAGAAGGTGCTGTCTATGCCGAGATTTGCAAGCGCCAGCGCAATGTTTGCCTCACTTCCGCCGTAGCTTGCCTCAAAAGAGGAGGCCATTCGGATCTTTTCGTAATTTGGAGGAGTCAGACGGAGCATAATCTCTCCTATGGTAATGAATTTGTGCGTATTTTGACCAGTTTTTTGTGCAGCCATAATTGCCTCCTGTATAAATCTATATGATATCCCCGTTCCTTTCGAAACCGGGGCAGCTCCCGCTTTATCAGAATTCCAGATAAGCGCCCTTCATAGGACTTGCCGCATGTTCGCTGAAGAGACGAAGGACACCTTTTTTATATTTCGGTTCACGGGGCTTCCAGTTTTTGCGGCGCTCCTCGAGTATTGTATCAATTTCTTCCATAGACTTGCGGATGCCCCGGATTCCGATAATATTCAGCTTTCTTTCCGGTACATCGATCTCGATCAGATCTCCCTCTTCTACCAGTGCGATGGGACCGCAGTCTACCGCTTCCGGGCTGCAATGTCCGATTACAGGACCGGTAGAAGCACCGGAAAAACGTCCGTCAGTGATCAGTGCAATGCTTTTTCCAAGCTCCTTATCACTGCTGATGGCTTCAGAGGTATAGAACATTTCCGGCATTCCGCTTCCCTTCGGCCCTTCATACCGAATAAACACGGCGTCTCCCTTCTGCACCTTATGATGAAGCACAGCATCCAGACATTCCTCCTCGCTGTCAAACGGTCTTGCATGCAGCACAGCCCGGAACATTTCCTTCGGGCAGGCGGTATGCTTGATCACAGCACCTTCCGGTGCCAGATTTCCTCTGAGGACCGCAATGCTCCCCTCCGTACCGATGGCATTGTCATAAGAGCGGATAATATCCTCTCTCTTAAGAGAAACGCCATATCGCTCATTAAATTCCTGCAGCCACTTTTCACATCTCTCATAAAATCCATTTGCTTTCAGTTCATCCAGATTTTCTCCGAGAGTCTTTCCGGTGACGGTCATCACATCCAGATGCAGATGCTCTCGGATCTCTTCCATGATCGCAGGAACACCGCCTGCATAATAGAAGCATTCCGCAGGCCACCGTCCGGCCGGACGTACGTCCAGAAGATAACGGGCATTTCGGTGAAGCCGGTCAAAGGTATCGCCTGTGATCTCAATTCCGAATTCATGAGCAATGGCCGGAATATGAAGAAGGCAGTTGGTACTTCCGGACACAGCCGCATGAACCAGAATGGCATTTTCAAAGCTTTCCGGCGTCACGATCTCGCTGGGGCGCATATGCGGCATGGAAGCAAGCTTCACCGCCTGCGCACCTGCCTCTCTTGCATATTTCAAAAGATCCGGGCTTGTGGCAGGCATCAGTGCACTTCCCGGCAATGCCAGTCCCAGCGCTTCTGCCATGATCTGCATGGTGGACGCAGTCCCGATAAATGAACATGCTCCACAGCTCGGGCAGGCATTGCATTTCGCCCAGTTCAGCTTTTCTTCATCGATCTCTCCCCGCTGAAATCTGGCACTGTACATGCCAAGCTGTTCCAGAGTCAGCATCTCCGGTCCTGCATTCATGGTTCCTCCCGGCACTACAACTGCAGGAATATCCACTCTTGCCAGACCCATCAGATTTCCCGGCATTCCTTTATCACAGCTTGCCAGATAAACGCCCGCATCAAAGGGTGTTGCATTTGCATGTATTTCAATCATGTTTGCAATCATTTCACGGCTCGCCAGACTATAGTTGATCCCGTCCGTTCCCTGGCTTTCTCCGTCGCAGATATCTGTGCAGTAGTAGCGGGCACCGTGTCCGCCGGCTTCGTCAATTCCTTTCCGCACTTCCTCCACCAGAATATCCAGGTGTCCGCTTCCCGGATGACTGTCTCCAAAGGTACTCTCTATCATCACCTGTGCTTTAGACAGGTCTTCCGGTTTCCATCCGGTGCCGATCCGAAGAGGATCCAGCTCCGGAGCAATACTCCGCATTTTCTGACTTACTAATTCCATCGAAATACCCCTTTCCTTCATCTCGAAGATCATTTTACGTTTATGCAAATAACGAAATAATAAGTGCTACGATAAATCCGGTTCCGCCCACCAGGGTTTCCATGATGGTCCACGTTTTTAAGGTTGTTTTCTCGTCCATGCCAACCAGTGACTTTACCAGCCAGAAACCGGAATCATTAAAGTGTGAACAAACCGTTGCGCCGCCTGCCACCGCTGCCGTGGTACACGCCAGATACAGAGGAGAAAGCTCTGAAATACCCGGAAGTGCAGCCACAATTCCTGCTGCCATGGTCATGGCAACGGTTGCGGAACCGACACAGATCCTTACAAGAGCGGCAACGACAAATGCTACGACTACGATCGGAAGATTCGCAGAAGCCACTGCATTGCCGATCACCTCACCAAGCCCGGAATACTGAAGCATATAGCGAAGTACACCGCCGCAGGCCGTTACCAGAAGGATCAGTCCTGTAGGTTCCAGGGATTTTGTCATGATTTTTTCCAGCTCTGCAGTGGAATAGCCGTGGCGGATCCCCAGAATCAACATTGCCGCAACGGTAGCGATCAGAAGCGCCACAAACGGTTCCCCAAGAAAACCGAAAATGGGAGCCGCACCGCTAAGGGCAGGGACAACACCACAGATTGAATCCATAATGATCAGAACCAGAGGAATCAGAATGATTCCCACGATGGTCCAGAAATTCGGGAGTTTGGATTCATCAATATCCGCCTGCTCCGCCACATGCTCCGGAACAGGAATCATGTATTTTTTGCCGCAGATGGATCCCCATACAGGTCCCGCAACAATCATGGAGAAAATTCCGCAGAAGATTCCTACCATAATCACCCATCCCAGGTCCACGTTCAGCATGGTCGCCACCAGAACCGGTCCCGGTGTGGGGGGAATAAATGCGTGTCCTACTGCCAGTCCGGCAAGCAGAGGAATCACATAAAACAAAGAAGATCGATTGGTTCTTTTGGCAAGTGAAAATGCCAGCGGAATCAGAATGATCAGTCCTGCATCAAAGAACACCGGCATTGCAATGACGAGACCGGTGATGCCAAGAGCCCAGGCAGCCTTCCGGTCACCAAAACGGCGGACCATCGTCACCGCCAGTGTCTGCGCACCGCCGGAAACCTCCAGAATCGCACCAAACATGGATCCAAGACCTACCAGCAGTGCAATTCCCTTCAGTGTATTTCCAATTCCATCATTCACTGCAGTAATAATATCCTCAAAAGGCATCCCGGCGATCAGACCGATGGCAACAGCACCAATCAGAATCGATACCATCGCCTGAATTTTAAATTTAATGATCAGTACAAGCAGAATTGCCAATCCAATCAATGCCGCTGTCACGAGACGAGCAGGATCCAATGCTGCACTTTCCATAGACATAAATATTAATCCTCCTTTATTCATGTAAAACAAAACCTGATTCTTATAACATCTGACGTCTTATGTTATCGTGTTTTGACTATATCATTCCCCATTTTTTCCGTCAATATATCTGATGTGTTTAATTTCTTTTCTGTTTTGTGCACAAAAAAAGCGACTACTCCGAAGAATAATCGCCTGTTTTTTGGTGTATTATGCCCATATTGAAATGAAAGTTGTTCGCTTTCGGTGCAAGTCATCTGATGTTTCCATGATCCTATGGCACACTAAACGGACATGTCTGCTGTCCGGGACCTTTATAGGAATTATTTTGAAGATTCTCTCTCCTGAAGGATCTTCATAATGGTCTGACGGTTATA
>CAMBYR010000084.1 GCA_945872375.1 uncultured Blautia sp.
CCAGTCAACATCATTATTGTATTCTTCTTTATCATAATACATGAAATCTGCCCCTTCCATTACCGGGATCAGACCGTATTTTCGAAGGGTTTTGACAGAAAGCAGGGCAACCTCCGGCGTCATTTCCCGGTTAAAAAGACGTTCTCCGTCTTTTTCAATGGTCGCACCGCAGGCACTGATCATTCCGGTAAAAGGGATCTCCTCCAGGTATCCCGGAACAAATGCCCGGCTTCTTCCGGTACAGAGCCATGCCTCGTGACCATTTTCCCGAAGACGGGCAATGGCCTCTATGGCACTTTTCGGCACTCCTTCTTTTATATCACAGATTGTTCCATCTGCATCAAAAAACACTGCTTTTTTCTTCATTTTCGGCTCCTTTATCCTCTATTCAGGCAAAAAATTCACGCAAAGCACGAATCAGGTATCCGGTATCCTTTACTCCTGCGGTTTCATACGGAGAATGCATGGCAAGCTGAGGCAGTCCGATATCCACAGTCCGGATGGCGGCCTGCGTACCGGAAATATTTCCCAGCGTGGAACCTCCCGCTATGTCTGAACGATTGACATACGTCTGACAGGGCACCTCCGCCTTCCGACAAAGAACCCGGAAGAAGGCACCTGTAACGCCATCCGTACAATATTTCTGATTTGCATTGTATTTGATCACGATTCCTCCGTTTAACACCGGATGATGAACCGGATCGGCTTTTTCTGTATAATTTGGATGCAGCGCCTGCGCATTGTCAGCGGAGATCATCATGCTTCCGGCAATGGTTCTGAGATAATCTTCATAGGTTCTTCCCAGTCCGAAATTGATGCGCATCAGGGTGTCTTTTAAGAAAGTGGAGGCTGCTCCCTGTCTGGTGCTGCTTCCGACTTCTTCATTATCCAGCACGCAATGAACGGCAATGCATTTTTTTCGTTCTGCCTGAAGGAATCCCTCCATAGATGCAAATGCGCACTGAAGGTCGTCCAGACGGCCCGCGGATACAAACTCCCGGTTTGCTCCCCAGATACATCCCGGCATCCGGTTATACAGAAACAGGTCATGCCCCAGTATTTCTTCGGGAGCTGCTCCGGCTTCCTCCGCCACTGTTCGAAGAAAGCTTCCTTCTTCTGTTCCGCATGCATACAGGGGAAGCATATCCTTCTGGGGATTCAGCTTCATCCCTTCATTGGCTTCCCGGTTCATATGAATAGCAAGACTTGGAATCATTAACAGATCCCGGTCTGCCTTCACTGTCTTTTCCCGGAGAGTTCCGTTTTGCTGAAGGATCACACGGCCTGCCACAGACAAGGGTCTGTCAAACCAGGGATGCATCAGCATTCCTCCGTATTTTTCCACATTCAGCCGAATATAGGCGTTTTCTACCTTCATTTCCGGATCTTCCTTGATTTTGAAGCAGGGGGAATCGCTGTGAGATGCAGTGATGTGAAAACGGTATTCCTCTGTTTCCGGAATGCAAAAGGCGATCAGTGCGGAATGATTTCTTGTTACATAATAGGCTTCGCCTTTTTTCAGATCCCATATATCTTCTTCATGCAGCTCTGTGTATCCCTCTTCCCGGAATCTGCGGCTCATGGTTTCCACTGCATGGAAGGGAGAGGGGCTGTCTGCTAAAAAGGTCAGTAATTGTTCTGTAATTTGTCTGTCATTCATTCTTTTGCCTCTGAAATTTGTTTTTCCTCATTATACGCTAAAAAAACGTCACAGGCAACCGTTGAGTTTCCGGAAACATTTTCACACATCTCTGCCGCCGGGCGCACATGAGAACAAAGGGGCTGTCGCATCTAAGGTCTACTTAACCTTTGATGCGACAGCCCCCTTTTTGTTTCTCTTTTCGGTTTTATAATTTCGCCATCCGTTCTACCGCTTCCACAGTCTTCTCATAATCCCCAAACGCAGTCAGGCGGAAGAAGCCCTCTCCATGGGCACCAAATCCGGATCCCGGCGTACCAACCACATTTGCCTTCTCCAGAAGATAATCAAAGAACTCCCAGGAAGTCATTCCGCCCGGCGTTTTCAGCCAGATATACGGAGCATTCTCGCCGCCGGAAACTGAATAACCGCCTTTTTTCAGTCCATCCTAGATCACGGCAGCATAACTCATATAATAGACCACCAGCTCACGAAGCTGCGCCTTCCCTTCTGGAGAGTATACAGCCTCGCCGGCCCGCTGCACGATATACGGAGCACCATTAAACTTCGTGCCATGGCGTCTCGCCCACAGACTGTGAAGCTTCACACCATCCCGTTCCAGTTCCTTCGGAATCACGGTAAACCCAAGTCGAACACCGGTAAAGCCGGCATTTTTGGAAAAACTGCGAAGCTCAATGGCACAGGTTCTGGCACCCTCACACTCAAAAATCGTATGGGGAATACCAGGCTCCCGGATATAAGCCTCATAAGCGGCATCGTAAATAATCACGGCACCAATGCGATTTGCATAATCCACCCATTCCTGAAGCTGCTCTTTGGTAATAGCTGCTCCGCTGGGATTATTCGGGAAGCAGAGATAGATCAGGTCCGGCGTCTCCTTCGGAAACTCCGGAAGAAATCCATTTTCCTCCATGCACGGCATATAAATCACCCGGTCAAAATTGCCGCGTTCGCTGTTATAGAGTCCGGTACGTCCTGCCATTACATTGGTATCTACATAAACAGGATAGACAGGGTCGCAGACAGCCACCTTATTATCCAGTCCGAAAATCTCCTGAATATTGCCGGAATCACTTTTGGCTCCGTCAGAGACGAAAATTTCGTCCGCATCGATCCGACATCCTATGTCCTGATAATCATTTTTTGCAATGGCGTTTCTCAGAAATTCATATCCCAGATCCGGCGCATAGCCACGGAATGTTTCTGCATGCGCCATCTCATCTACTGCCTTGTGAAGAGAATCAATAATGGCCGGAGCCAGCGGCTGAGTCACGTCTCCGATACCAAGACGGATGACATTTGCATCCGGATTGGCAGCCTGATAAGCTGCAACTTTTTTCGCTATTGTAGAAAACAGATAGCTGCCCGGAAGCTTCAGATAATTTTTATTTACTGTAACCATTTTGTTTTATTCTCCTGCGTCTTATGATTTATTTTCTTTTCTCAATTTCTTTTGTAAGTGCCTCCCGAACGGCATCCGGACTGGCTTTCCCTTTCAGTTCCTTCATCATTTTTCCGACAAAGAAGCCAAACACCTTTTCTTTTCCTCCCAGAAGCTCCTGAAGCGGTCCTGGATTTTCCTCCAGGATCTTCTGCAGGGTTTCCTCCAGAAGGCCGGTATCCTCCACGATCTTCAGACCATGTTCTTCAATGTAGGATACGGGATCGATATCTTCCTCAAATACTTTTTCAAAAACCTTCTTTGCATTCTGAGCACTGACTTCTTTTCTTTCAACCATCTGGATCAGATCTGCAAGATGACCCGGTGTAAAGGTCACCTGCTCCGGTTCCAGGCCTCTGTCTTTCATCAGGCGAAGAACCTCCACCATAAACCAGTTGGCTGCTTTCTTTGGATTTCCGCAGAGATCCGCTGTTTCCTCGTATTTCTCTGACAGAATCCTGGACTCTGTCAAAAGCCCTGCATCATAAGCAGAAAGCCCGTATTCCTCCTGATAGCGCTGCTGCTTCTCTTCCCGAAGCTCCGGCTGAGAAGCCTTCAGGCGGGCGATCCATTCATCGGAAATATGCACCGGCAAAAGATCCGGATCCGGAAAATACCGGTAATCCTTGGCATCCTCCTTGGAACGCATTGCGTGAGAGGATTCTTTATTGTCATCCCACCGGCGGGTCTCCTGTACCACGGCACGGCCCATTTCCAGAAGCTCGATCTGCCGCTCCCGCTCTCCGTCAATAGCTCTTGCAATGGCCTTAAAGGAGTTCAGGTTCTTCATTTCTGTTCTCGTTCCGAAGGTTTCGCTTCCCACTTCCCTCACAGAAAGGTTCACATCCGCACGCATGGAGCCTTCCTGAAGCTTGCAGTCCGAAACTCCCAGATACTGCATCATACAGCGAAGCTTTTCCAGATAGGCAATGACCTCCTCCGCACTTCTCATATCCGGTTCTGATACGATCTCAATCAGGGGGACGCCGCTTCGGTTATAATCTACCAGAGAGCAGTCCTCCCATTCGTCATGGATCAGTTTGCCTGCATCCTCTTCCATGTGCATCTCATGAATCCGGATTTTCTTTTTCCCGGCAGAGGTTTCGATCTCCACCCATCCATCCTGACAAATCGGCAGATATAGCTGGGAGATCTGATAGTTCTGCGGATTATCGGGATAAAAATAATTTTTCCTGTCAAACCTGCAGTACTGATTAATCCTGCAGTTTGCCGCGATTCCCGCTTTCAGGGCAAATTCCACTACCTGCCGGTTCAGAACCGGCAGAGATCCCGGCATTCCTGTACATACCGGGCAGGTATGGGTATTGGGCGCTCCGCCGAATTCCGTGGAGCATCCGCAAAAGATTTTTGTTTTGGTGGCAAGCTCTACATGAACCTCCAGACCAATGACTGTCTCATATTGTTTCATGCTTTTTTGCCTCCTTCCGCCGCAAGTGGAAAAGCTCCTCTTCCTGCTTCAAAATTCACTGCAGCACGCAGAATTTTCTTTTCCATAAAACAGTCCCCGATCATCTGAATTCCGATTGGCAGGCCTTTTTTGTCTGTTCCGCAGGGAACGGTAATTCCGGGCAGGCCGCACAGGTTTACGGCAACTGTATAAATGTCCCCAAGATACATGGCAAGGGGATCTTTCAGGCTCTCTCCGATTTTCGGCGCTGTGTACGGAGCTGCCGGGGCGAGAAGCACATCGTATTTATGGAATGCACTGTCAAACTCCTGCCTGATCAGGGCTTTTGTTTTTAACGCTTTCAGATAATATGCATCGTAATAACCGGAGCTCAGCACAAAGGAGCCAAGCATGATTCTTCGTTTTACCTCTTCGCCAAAGCCTTCTGTTCTGGTACGTTTATACATATCATGAAGCTCTGTGCACCCTTCTGCACGATAACCGTATTTTACCCCGTCAAAACGTTCCAGGTTGGAGCTTGCTTCCGCACTTGCAATAATATAATAAGCGGGAATCATGTATTCCATTGTCTTTACGGAGAAAAATTCCACAATGGAACCCTGGGCAGTAAGAACCTTCAGTGCATTCATAAAGGATTCCTTCACCTCAGGATCCAGCCCTTCCGACAGATATTCCTTGGGGACGCCAAACTTCATTCCCAGAAGATGTCCTTTCATATCTTTGGAAAAATCTGTGTCCTTCCGGTCGATGGAGGTACTGTCCTTGCTGTCATGCCCTGCAATAATTTCCAAAAGTGCCGCGCAGTCCGCCGTGTCTCTTCCCACCGGTCCGATCTGATCCAGCGAGGAAGCATAGGCAATCAGTCCATAACGGGATACCGTACCATACGTAGGCTTCAGACCGGTAACTCCGCAAAAGGAGCTTGGCTGGCGGATGGAGCCGCCGGTATCAGAACCAAGGGCAAGAAAGGTTTCTCCTGCCGCAACGGCTGCACAGGAGCCTCCGGAAGAACCTCCGGGCACATGATCCGTATTCCACGGATTTCTGGTCACGCCAAAGGCTGATGTTTCCGTAGTGCTTCCCATGGCAAACTCATCCATATTTGTTTTGCCAATGATCACAAGCCCGGCTTTTTCCAGACGGTCTATGACCTCCGCATTGTATGTGGGCACAAAATTTTCCAGGATTTTTGAAGCACAGGTGGTCTTTTTTCCCCTGATGCAGATGTTGTCCTTAATGGCAATGGGAACACCTGCCAGAGGGCCGGTATAGGTTCCGTCGGCAATTCCCTTTTCCACCTGTTTCGCCCTTGTAAAGGCTTCTTTTTTCCAGGTTTCCAGATAGGCGTGGACTTTTGGATCTTTTTTCTCAATATTGTCAAATACATATTTGACACCGTCCAGAACACCAATCTGATGCTGTTTTATTTTTTCCGCAAGTTCGAGTGCGGTCAGTTTATCCAGATCCATTTCTGATTTCTCCTATCCTATGGTTTTCGGCACCTGATACTGCCACTCACGGGCCTTTGGTGCATTGGCAAGCATTTCTTTCCGGCAGTCTCCATTTGTTACCACATCATCACGGAACACATTATCTGAGCCGAAAATGTGTGTCAGCGGTTCCACTGCCTCGGTGTCCAGCTCGTCCAGTTTATCGACATAATCCAGCATTTTCTGCATATCTGCCTTTGCTTTTTCTTTTTCTTCCTCTGTAAGCGCAAGCTTGGCAAGGATGCATACATTTTCGATTGTTTCATCATCTATGATTTTTGCCATGAAGATCCTCCTTTTTATTCATCACGGTTCCAGTCTGTTCAGATCACGCGGGAACAGACAGGCCTCTCTCACATTTTCTTCTCCCAGAAGCTGCATGGTCAGTCTTTCCAGACCAATTCCAAGCCCTCCGTGAGGCGGCATTCCATGTTTGAAGGTATCCAGATACTGCTCCATTCCTTCCTCTTCCATTCCGCGATCTGCAATTTTTGCGCGAAGAGCATGATAATCGTGAATTCTCTGTCCTCCTGTAGTAACCTCAAGTCCATGGAACAGAAGGTCAAAGCTTAAGGTATAGGTCGGATCTGCCGGGTCATCCATTGCATAAAACGGCCTTTTTTTCGATGGATAATGCGTAACAAATACAAAATCCGCATTATATTCTTCCTTAAAATACTGTCCGATCAGGGCTTCCTCTTCCGGTTCCAGATCGTAGGGATTGCGGATCTTTCTGTCATATTTTTTAGAAACAAGACGTTTTGCTTCATCAAAACGGACGGAAGGAATCCGGGAAACATCCGGTAATGTCACATTCAGCAGGGAAAGCTCCTGTGCATAATCCTTTTCCAGAAGCTTCATGGCATACTGAAGAAATCCGGTTTCCATTGCCATAATTTCTTCAAAGCTGTCAATATATCCCATCTCGAAATCCAGACTGGTATATTCATTTAAATGACGCTTTGTGTTGTGTTTTTCTGCACGAAATACAGGGCCTGTTTCAAAAACACGATCAAATACGCCTGTCATCATCTGTTTGTAAAACTGCGGGCTCTGGGCAAGTACAGCCGGTTTATGAAAATAGCTGAGCTTAAACATATTGGCGCCGCCCTCTGCACCTCTTGCTCCGATTTTCGGCGTATGAATTTCCGTAAATCCCTGTCCATAAAGGAAATCACGAAATGCTCTGGTAAGGCCTTCCTGAATTTTAAATTTTGCCCGCTCACGGATATTCCTGAGAGCTATGGGGCGAAGATTCAGCTTTGCCTCCAGAGAAGTATTCAGCTTCCATTTATCAATGGCCATTGGCATTGGTTCTGCAGGAGCAGAAAGGATTTCCAGGCTGCTGATACGAAGCTCTCTTCCATGGGGTGCCCGCTCCTCCTCATTTACCACTCCACGGACACGCACCGTCATTGCCTCTCTCAGATCATGAACGGAAACATTGCCCTGATCCTTTTCCAGAACGGTCTGAAAAAGCCCCTCTTTTCTTCGAAGAATCAAAAAAGCAACATCTCCCATGTTTCGAATACTGTGAATGGCACCATCTATCACCGCTTCCTTTCCGATGATGTCATTTCCGGTCAAAACATCCCATCCACAATCATCCTTTTTCCATGTTCCATCCATAAATTCCATTTCCTCATCCTCCAATCATTGAGTTTCTATCGTAAAACGGAAAAATCCGTCCCGAATAATCCATCTTATCAAAAAATCCTGGTATACCCGTTCGAATCCGGGATATGCCAGGACTGGACATCTTGATTACGCCATTGTAATCATTCACACAGTATATTCATTGTCAATATTCGTCATAAAACAGCATCAGCAGCATCTGTGCCGTTTCCACCATATTGGTACCGGAGTCCATGCTGCATTTCTGTATATAGCGGTAAGCTTCCTCCTCACTGAGTCGATTACGCTGCATCAGCATCATCTTTGCATTGGAA
>CAMBYR010000085.1 GCA_945872375.1 uncultured Blautia sp.
TCCATCCTCTGCGAAGCCTTCTCCTGTAAAGAAAACAAAGTACTGCGCCAAGCGGAACCATTACCAGCAAATTTCCCCAGAACAGAGGCTGTTCCCGCTGAAATACCACATGTGCGATCCACGCAATTCCATAAACCATCCAGGTTACAGTCAAAATCCCTGCTCCCAGTGCGGCAGGCCATTTTGCCCAGCAGAGATTTATCTTTTTTTTCGTTACTCCCTGTATTTCTGCTCCCGGAAAAAGAGAGATAAAGTCTGTCAGCTCTTTTCCGATCAGGATACAGATTATCAGATAATATACACCAAGCATTTGTTTCTCCTGTTTCTGTAAGACCGGACCATCCCCGGCCATACGCAGCTCATCATTTTTCCATTCTTTATCCAGTATAGCAGAATCCCCTTCCCTTTCCTAGAGAATTCACTGTTTTTTCGCAAATCCTATTCTTTTAATCCGGCATTGCCAGATAATTTATAATTCCTTTTGTCAGGGCATCCGCAACCTTCTGCTGATAAGCCTCCTGCTGCAGAAGCTCTGCTTCTTCCCCGTTAGTCAGGAAACCACACTCCGCAATAACAAGCACTCCCTCACTTCGCTTCAGAAGATAATAGGTGGTATTCGCTTTCGCAGACCGTGGACGTTCCACAGAAAGCTCCGTATTCAGGCTTTCCTGAAGAGCCTTCGCCAGCTTCTCGCCCTGAACGGAATGTTCATAATAAAATACCTGCGGGCCTTTTACAGAAGGATCCTGATAACTGTTCTGGTGAATACTCACTGTCAGTAAAGGCTCTGTTTCATTGATTAATGCAATCCTCCGCTGCATATCCTGCGATTTTTTGCTGTGAGAGTCCTCGTCATACAGTCCGGCATCTGTTTCCCTCGTCATAACCACTGAATATCCAGCCTTTTCCAGCGATTTTTTCAGTCTCCGGGCAATTTCCAGGTTGATCCCTTTTTCTTCCAGGCTTCCGATGCCGATCATTCCGGGATCATCCCCGCCATGACCGGCGTCCACAACGATCACCTTCCCGGTGCTTTTCGGCTCATTCAGATCTGCCGACACCTCTGCAGCCTGCCTGGCAAGGACCCAGAAACACAAAATCAGCAGAACTGCCATAAATGTTTCCGCGATATGTTTCTTCAATGCAAAACACCCTCCGGCATATTTACTTAAATATATGTATCGGAGGGTGTAATTATCAATCATTCTGTTTTACTGAAGGTTATCACTGATGACCTGCCAGATGCCGCTGTTCTCAAATCCCAGCTTCCACTCTGCCACGCCTGCAAGACCATACTTCGGAACCAGTTTTACTTTTTCCGCAATAGACTGTGCATCTTCCACCCAGATCTGGTAAGTATCTCCTTCCAGCTCATAGGTCGCATAATTCTGGCCTGTGGTCTCGTCCCAGTAGGGTGCCGCCTGATTGGCAGCGATCGCTTCCTGTGCAGCATCCATACCGATGGCTTCACTGGTGAGGGCCGCTCCTGATGTTCTCCAGAGTCTGGTATAGAACGGGATCGCATGAATCACCCGTTCTGCCGGAACCTCCGTCAGAGTGTCCTGAATTCCCTTTTCCACCCATGGGAGGGAAGCTACGGAACCCGCTTCCTCGGAGCCGGAATAATGTTCGTCATATCCCATCACGACCACATAGTCTACCACACGGCCCTGCTCTGCACGGTCATAATGGCTGGTAAAGTCTTCCGGAACCGGATTGTCCACAGAAAGAACCATATTGTATTTATGACATTCAATGGAAAGCTCTCTCAGAAATTCAAGGAAATGAATCCCCACATCTTCACTGAGATACTCAAAATCCACGTTAATTCCATCCATTCCCACTGCCCATGCTGCCTGAACAAGCTGGAATACAAGATTCTGCCTGGAGGATGTTTTGGAAAGAACTTCAGTGGTAGAAATATTTTCGCTGAAATTGTCTACCAGACCCCAGACACGTATTCCTCTGGCATGTGCTTCATTGACATATTCCGCAGAAGAAATATTGGAAATATTTCCCTCATTATCCTGAATGGAAAACCAGGTGGGGGAGAGTACATTCACACCGGTGACATTTGCAAGTGTTTCGGAAAGATAGGCATTTGCCTCCACCGTTGTCACCTGATGCCATGCCATATTCACCGGAACATCCATGGAAAGATAAGTATATTCTTCCCCAATAGATTCACGGGAGAAGGTTGTCGCTTCCGGTGCAGATATCTTATCGTTCTCGATATAACCGATATATCCATCCGGGGTGGCTACCTGTGTCCACTCCTCCAGACCTTCCATATAACGAAGCTGGTCCCCGGCATTCACTCCCGTAAGGACTTCCGCCTTGATTCCTCCACGGTAACGCACATAGCCTTCTTCCAGCACTGTAACTGTCTGCACATCGGTAAAATCACACTGGATGGCAACTCTCGCCGGATTGCTATAAACAAATGTGTCAAGATCCGTATATTGTTTAATGAAGGACAGGTTCAGATAAACATTTCCGTCGCGAAGCCATATTTCTCCGCCAGGCTCCTGCGATGCAGGAAAGCCCAGAAGCTGACCCGGTGTTGCATACAGGATTCGAACACCTTCCGGATCCCAGTAAAATCTCTGATTCAGATAGCTGTTGACGATTTCCAGCGGAAGGTAAATGGCCTCTTCCTGCTGAATGCCTCTCTGTTCCAGCTTCTCCGTGCCAATTACAATCGCAACTTCTCCTTCTGCAGGCTGTCCGTAATATTCCGTCAGATCCATACGCTCCTTCGTAGGCGTATATTTCATCACCACATGTACAACTGCCCCGATCGCACCTATCAGAATGATCAGAAAGCATACGATCAGAACCGGCATGTATCTTTTTTTCATTTTTATCTTCCTTTCGGTTTGCATTTCAATAGGCAATTTCCGTTCTATTATATCATAAACAAAAAATATTGCATTATTATTTTCGACATTTTCAAACTTTTTTCACAAACGACGTTTTCTTTTCTGCTGAAGGGATTCCCCAACGGTTCTGTATGAGGGGAATCTGTCCGTTTTTCCGGGGAATCCCATTGTTACATCCTCCATCAGACAGCCGGATCGGGAAATGAATCCCCGGGAACAAAATCAAAGTTCACCTTTGCGATCCTGCCGTTTTCATCCTCTGTATAATCCCGCATATAACCGCCGTTTTCTGCGATGTTACAGGCCTCCGCTATAACGGCAGCACTGCTGAGAACACCATTCAGATACAGGAAAATCCCCTGCTCTTCATAGCACTCCAGTTCCTCACGCAATTTTTCTGCGGAATCACTCATTTGCTCTGTTCGTGATATATTTATCGTATACTGCCCTCCTTTCTCTATATATTCTAAGAAAACACCATTAAGGTTCTGAGAAAAGAGAATCTGCTGCCGAGATTGAATTTAATCCTGGGAAACTGCCGATGACACAGCGAAACGCTGCATGGAGAACTTCCGGCAATGACGTGTGTAATAGAAATATGGGGATGTATCATGTAAGTTGATGCTGTATTATTTTCGTTCTTCTATCTGAAGCAGGATTTCTTTTCCTGTTCCCATTATAACAATTTTCAAACAGGATGCAATACTTTCCGTCAATTTATCTGTTTTTTTCGAATTAGTTTCCAAATATTTTATAAATAGGTAAATTGAATTTCTTTACAGAAACTCACTTGTGTTATATAATATAATGAACTGGAATATCAGATCAAGGATGTGATTTAATGAAAATAGAAAAAATAAATGAAAATCAGATTCGCTGCACGCTGACCCGTGAAGATCTGGAACATCATCATATCCGTATCAGCGAACTCGCCTACGGCACAGAAAAAGCGAAAAAACTTTTCCGTGACATGATGCAGCAGGCACAGATGCAATTCGGTTTTGAAGCTGACAATATTCCGCTGATGATCGAAGCCATTCCCATCAGTACCGATGGCATTGTTCTGATCATTACAAAGGTAGAGGATCCGGAAGAATTGGATACCCGTTTCTCCAAGTTTTCCCCTTTTAAAGAAAGCGATTCAGCAGAGCCGCTTCAGTTTGATGGTGCAGACAGCATTCTGGATATCTTTCAGCGGCTTCGCGACGCAAAGCTGAAAAGTTCTTCTGCTCCGGCAGCAGAAAAGGAACCGGTAAATGAAACACCTGCTCCCGAGGCTGCCCCGGTCAATCTGATTCGTCTGTATACGTTCCGCGCTCTGGATGATGTCATTGCGGCTTCCCATGCTTTGAACGGATTTTACGATGGAGAAAATACTCTTTATAAAAGCAATTCTGACAGCAGTTACCTTCTGGTACTTCGTCAGTCCTCATGCAGCCCCGAAGAATTTAACAAGGTCTGCAACATTCTTTCCGAGTATGGTTCCGGACGTGCATTTACCGCATCCGGTGAAGCTTATCTGCATGAGCACGGACAGCAGATCACTGCAAATGCACTGCAGGCACTGATCCTGTTATAAAAGGTCCCGAACTGCAGCGATTCTTGTATATTGTAAAAATGATAAAAAAGACTGGCGCAGATGCCAGTCTTTTCTATGTTCATTGGAAATTATGCTCCCAGAAAATCATTGATCTGCTGAACCAGAATATCTACATCCAGTCCATGAACCATCGCTGCTTCCTCAAGAGACTCCATCTGAGAAGACGGACAGCCAAGACAATGCATTCCTGCTCTCATAAGAATCGGTGCAATATTTGGATCAAGGTTCAGAAGCTGACCAATAAGCATCTCCTTGGTAACTTTTGCCATTTTTATTTCCTCCTTATCGTAATGATGCTATTATTATAATACGAAACCCACCAGGAATCAACGGTCAGATTTTAAAAAGATGTGTAACTCAGTACTTTCAGTTACTGTTCACTCCGTTCTCAGTAACACTTTCACAGTTACAAAGATGTTTAAAATTTTATACTTGTAATCCTGTGCAAGATAAGTTAGAATGTTCATAGAACCTGAACAAGGGACTAAAGAAGTATATTTTTAAAGGAGGATACTACAATGGCATATGTAATTACAGACGAATGTGTAAGCTGCGGAACCTGCGAAGGTGAGTGCCCATCTGAGGCTATTTCTCAGGGTGATGATCATTACGTAATCGATGCTGACGCATGTGTAGAGTGCGGAACCTGCGCTGAGGCATGTCCTACAGGCGCTATCGTAGAAGAATAATCATCTTTGGATAAGTAAATTTGTCCATACTAAACAGCGTAAAAACGGACTGCGGCATTGCCGTCAGTCCGTTTTTTTTGCAGAAACACACACTCTCTTGCATGTGACCTTATCGTTTTCTCCGTTTCCCGTGTCCTCTTCTCTCTGCCTGTGCAGCCGCCGCTTCGCGCCTTGCCATCTGCTGACGGCGAATGGCGAGATCAAGAGACCGGCATCGTTCTTCCTCTTCATTTTTCGACTGCATTTCCTGGGTGATCAGCCGTTCCAGAATCGCCTGAAATTCCAGAATCTTTTCATCTTCCACCCATACAAATGGGCGCTCTGCAGATTTATCCGCACAATCTCCTGCCGCTTTCCCCGACTCTTCCTCTAAAATCTCCGTACCGTTTTCCAGCAGACGAATCCTGCTTGCTGACGAACCGGGAGCTGTACGGGAAATCTGAGGAATCAACTCCCGGATAGCCCTGAGCTGAAGCCCACGTTTCTTCAGTTCTTTAATATTCATAAATAACTGGATATCATATCTGGTGTAGCAGCGGTGCCCAAGCTCATTCCGCAAGATCCGAAGACCTAGCTCGTCCTCCCAGTAGCGCAGCACATAGGATTTGACTCCTGTCATTTCCTCCGCCTGCCTGACGGTATACTTTGGTTCCATACTACCCCTCCTTATGAAATTCCTGAGCAGCCGCTGTATACTTCCATAACAGGTTCCTCTTCCCTCATCACCGGAAATTTACATCCGGCGGCTGCATCCATCGCTTCTATTATAAAGCAATCCTGCCAGGAAATGCAATGAAATCCGCTCGACATCATCCGCCAGAACCCCTCCTTTTCCCCTCAAATACAAAAGAGGATATTCCCTCTCAGGAATATCCCCGCTCTTTATTTCTTCATATTTACAAACTGGGTATAACGCGGCAGCCATACCAGTTCCACAGTCCCAATAGGGCCATTACGCTGCTTGGCAATGATGATCTCCGCAATATCCTTTTTTTCCGTATCCTTATGATAATAGTCATCCCGATAGATGAACATTACCACATCCGCATCCTGCTCAATGGCTCCAGATTCACGAAGATCCGAAAGCATGGGACGATGATCCGGTCTCTGCTCCACTGCACGGCTCAGCTGGGACAGTGCCAATACAGGTACATCCAGTTCACGTGCAAGGGCTTTCAGCGAACGGGAAATATCAGAAATCTCCTGCTGTCTGGAATCCGACTTTCCGCTTCCGCTCATCAGCTGAAGGTAATCGATCATGATTACACCAAGATTATGTTCCAGCTTGTATTTTCTGCATTTGGAGCGCATCTCGGCGATGGAGATACCAGGGGTATCATCGATGATCAGATTGGAACGTCCGATAATATCCGCACCTTCCACCAGCTTCGTCCAGTCCTCATCCTTCAGATTTCCGGTACGCATATTCTGGGAATCCACATGGGATTCCATGGCAAGCAGACGGTTGACGAGCTGTTCCTTTGACATTTCCAGACTGAAGATCGCCACCGTTACATTTTTTCGAAATGCCATATACTGAGCGATATTCAGTACAAACGCTGTTTTTCCCATGGAAGGACGGGCAGCGATCAGCACAAGATCGGAAGGATGCATTCCTGAGGTTTTATAGTCAAGATCCACAAAGCCTGTAGGAATTCCGGTAACGCTTCCCTTGAGCTTGGAGGCCTTTTCAATATTATTGATGGCGTTCAGGACCACCTGCTGTATCGGCACATAATCTCCGCCGATATTCCTCTGAAGGATTTTGAAAAGCTGCTTTTCCGACTCCTCCAGAATCGTCTCCGTGCTGTCCTTCTGCAGATAACAGTTATTGGCCACTTCCTCCGATGCCCGGATCAGACGCCTCAGAAGAGCCTTCTCGCTGACGATTCCGGCATAATATTTTACATTTGCAGAAGTGGGGACCGCGGCGATAAGCTCACGGACATATTCCATACTGCAGATATCCGGCGGAAGATCCTTTTCCTTCAGACGATCCTGAAGCGTAACCAGATCCACCGGTTTTCCTTCATTACAAAGCTCCACCATGGTATCAAAGATGATTCCGTACTGATTCTGGTAGAAATCATCGCTCGTCAGAATTTCCGACGCGATCAGAATGGCATCCCTGTCCAGGATCATGGAGCCGATTACCGACTGCTCCGCCTCGATACTATGTGGGAGAATTCGTTTGATCAGTGCTTCTTCCATAGGCGTTATGCCTCTTTAATCCATACCTTCAGGCTTCCGGTTACTTTTGGATGAAGACGCACGGGAACCTGCGTCACTCCAAGGGTTTTGATCGGGCTTGGAAGCTGCAGCTTCTTCTTGTCAATATCCAGATTCAGCTGTGCTTTTGCAGCCTCGGAGATTTCTTTTGTGGAAATGGAGCCAAAGGTCTTTCCGCCCTCGCCTACTTTCAGGGTCAGAATAATTTCCTTGTCCTCCAGATCCTTTGCAAAGGCCTGTGCTGCTTCCAGATTCTCCTGAGCAACCTTTTCCGCATTTGCTTTCTGAAGCTTCAGGTCATTCAGATTTTTCGGAGTTGCTTCCAGACCCAGTTTTTTCGGAAGGATCATATTTCTTGCATATCCATCACTTACATTTACAATTTCACCCTTTTTTCCCAGGGATTTTACATCTTCCAGCAAAATTACTTTCATTCTTTCAGTTCTCCCTCCTGGCATATTTCATCAATGATTTTTT
>CAMBYR010000086.1 GCA_945872375.1 uncultured Blautia sp.
CACCTATGAGCAAGCTCATGTGGGTTTAGACCTTTTGACCCTGGTATCATAAAATTATATCATATGAGTTTTATTTTTTCAATTGAGATAAAAGAGGAGATGTGCTATACTTATCAGAGGTTATAGGGAAAACAGGTGTTTTCTTTCTGAAACTGACAAAGGAACGTCATCCTGTTCGGGGAAATCCGACGGGATTGTATGAATGATAAAAGAGGAGAACGTATATGGGAAAAATCGCCATTGTTACAGACAGCAACAGCGGTATTACACAGGATCAGGGACGTGAACTGGGAATTTTCGTGGTTCCGATGCCATTTTATATTAATGAAGTCATGTACCTGGAAGGAGTCACTCTTTCTCAGGAAGAATTTTACAAACGTCTGACACATGATGAAAGCATCTCCACTTCCCAGCCAAGTCCGGGGGAAGTCTGCGGACTGTGGGATAATCTTTTGAAGGAGTATGACGAGATCGTTC
The DNA here is from genome assembly GCA_945872375.1 of uncultured Blautia sp. Lineage (GTDB taxonomy): Bacteria > Bacillota > Clostridia > Lachnospirales > Lachnospiraceae > Blautia_A. Next base: position 478 of record CAMBYR010000086.1, read on the forward strand.
ATATTCCCATGTCCAGCGGACTGAGTGCATCCTGTGAAACTGCCATGGGGCTGGCTCAGGATTATGACGGACGTGTGCAGGTAGTAAATAATCAGCGGATTTCTGTTACCCAGAGACAGTCTGTTCTGGATGCCATTGAGCTTCGAAAAGCAGGAAAGTCGGCTGTGGAGATCAGGGAAACCCTGGAAGCTGAAAAATTTGAATCCAGCATCTATATTACGCTGGAAACATTGAAATATCTGAAAAAGGGCGGCAGGATCACACCTGCGGCAGCGGCTTTGGGAACTGTCCTGAATCTGAAGCCTGTTCTGCAGATTCAGGGAGATAAGCTGGATTCTTTTGCAAAGGTCCGAGGAAAAAAACAGGCAAAACGTGTGATGCTGAAGGCCATGCAGGAGGATATGGAAAAGCGTTTCGCCAAATATGTGGACAAGGGCGAAATGTGTCTGGAGATCGCTTATACAGGTGATGACGCAGAGGCTGTGGAATTCAAAAAGGAAGTGCAGGAGCTGTTTCCGGGATTTGACATCCATATGGATCCTCTTTCCTTAAGCGTTGCCTGCCATATTGGTGACGGTGCACTTGCCATTGCATGTGCAAAAAAGGTTACAGTTGAATAACATTATGTGGAGGAGTTTATCGGAATATGAAGAAACTTATGGAACAGATGGCGGAAGAGCTTTCCGCTGCATTTGAAAAGGCTGGCTATGATCCATCCTACGGAAAGGTGACTGTTTCCAACAGGCCGGATCTCTGCGAATATCAGTGCAATGGCGCTATGGCAGGAGCCAAGGCTTATAAAAAAGCACCGTTTATGATCGCAGACGATGTTGTGGCACATTTGAAGGACAGCCATGTATTTTCCATGGCGGAGGTAGTGAAGCCAGGTTTTATCAACCTCAGAGTTAAGGAGGAATTTCTGGCGGATTACCTGAAAAAAATGGAAGCAGATGAAAAACTGGGTGTTTCTGAAGCGGAGCATCCGAAGACGATCATTATTGACTACGGCGGGCCAAATGTGGCAAAACCTCTTCATGTAGGTCATCTTCGTTCTGCAATTATTGGAGAAAGTATTAAGAGAATCGGAAGATTTGTGGGACATAAGGTGATTGGCGATGTGCATCTGGGAGACTGGGGCCTTCAGATGGGACTGATCATCACCGAGCTGAAATGCCGCAAACCGGATCTGGTATATTTTGATGACAGCTATACGGGAGAATATCCCAGGGAAGCTCCCTTTACCATCAGCGAACTGGAGGAAATCTATCCCTGCGCCAGCGGAAAGTCAAAGACAGATGAAGCATACCGCAGCCAGGCTCTGGAAGCCACCCATCTTCTTCAGCAGGGGAACCGTGGCTACATGGCTCTCTGGAACCATATTATGCAGGTATCTGTTACCGACCTGAAGAGAAATTATGACAATCTGAATGTTTCTTTTGATCTCTGGAAAAAGGAATCCGACGCACAGCCGTACATTCCGGATATGGTTGCCAAAATGAAGGAAGACGGTTTTGCTTATGAAGACCAGGGTGCCCTTGTGGTGGATGTCAAAGAAGAGACAGATACAAAGGAGATTCCTCCATGTATGCTGCTGAAATCCGATGGCGCTTCTCTTTATACGACAACGGATCTGGCAACCATTGTAGAGCGTGTGAAGCTCTTTGATCCGGACGAGATCCTCTATGTGGTGGACAAACGTCAGGAGCTTCATTTTATACAGGTATTCCGCTGTGCAAGAAAAACGGGACTTGTAAAGGATGATCTGGAATTTAAGTTCCTCGGCTTCGGCACCATGAATGGAAAAGACGGAAAACCGTTTAAGACAAGAGACGGCGGCGTCATGCGTCTGGAAAATCTGATCGCAGACATCAACGAGGAAATGTTCCGTAAGATTGTGGAGAACCGCAGTGTAAAGGATAAAGATGCAGAGGATACAGCAAAGATCGTAGGCCTTTCTGCAATCAAGTATGGAGATCTCTCCAATCAGGCAACCAAGGATTATATTTTTGATGTAGACAGATTTACCTCCTTTGAGGGAAATACAGGACCATATATTCTGTATACGATCGTAAGAATCAAATCCATCCTGAATCGTTATATGGAAGAGGGCGGAAATCTGGAAGAAGGAGAGATTCTTCCGGCTGTAAACGAAAGCCAGAAAAATCTGATGCTTCTGCTTACCGGATTCGGTTCTACTGTGGAGAATGCCTTTGAAGAAACGGCACCACATAAGATCTGTGCTTATATTTATGAAGTTTCCAATGCATTCAACAGCTTCTATCATGAGACAAGGATTTTAAGTGAAGAAAATCCGGAACAGAAAAAATCATTTATTCAGCTTCTTTGCCTTACCAGAAAGATTCTGGAAACCAGCATTGATCTTCTTGGTTTTTCTGCACCGGAGCGTATGTAAAACCCGAAATCATCAGAAAAAACATGGGGCAGGTGTGTCTTGTATGAGTCACACCTGCCTGTTTTAGTGCATGTCTGTTTCTGCGACGAATAATTTTTTTCGGAATTATAAAAAAAGCTGGAAATTGAGAACATAATGTGCTATACTTTAAATACTTTCTTTTACAGCCTGAAAGGGCTGATATTCGTTCCCATTTATCATATATGTCTATCTAAAACTCTGATCTGCCGGTTCAGGCAGAGGAAATCCATATGTTCCAATGCTGTGTCTTTCTTTCAGAATATATAGAAGCGGAGGGAAAATTATCAGTGAAATAGGTACAATTATAAAAAACAGATACTGTCTGATCGAACAAATCGGACAGGGAGGACAGGGAAGTCTTTATTTAGCCAGAGACATGGAACTTGGAATTCTGCGTGTAATCAAAAAAATGCCGATGGAACAGAAAAAAGAAGCGGAATATATGCGTCGTCTGGACTATCCGTCGCTGCCTGGGATGGTAGACTATGCAGAGCAAAGCGGATCCTGTTATCTGGTGATGGAATATATTCGTGGAAAAACGCTGCAGCAATGTCTGAATGAGGGCATTGTGTTTTCGGTAAAAGAGCTTTTCGATTTTGGGATGGCCATTACAGAAGTTCTTTCCTATCTTCACACCAGAAATCCCCCGATTTATTACGGAGATCTGAAACCGGACAATCTGATGCTCTCCGAAAATGAAAAGCTGTATCTCATAGATCTTGGCAGTGCAGTAAATGGTTATGAAGACAGAGTACAGGTTCTCTGCGGTACCGATGGTTTTGCCGCGCCGGAGCAGTATCAGGGCAGGATTTGTGCATCCAGCGATATTTATGGGCTTGGAAAAACACTGGAGGTACTTGGAGGAGGGAAGAAATGGAGATATTTTTTCCTGAGACCGGATTTCGTTTTGTTTCTTCTGCGATGCTGCCGAAAAGATCCGAGGCATCGCTACCAGGATATGGAAGCAGTCAAGCGAAGGCTTGAGATACTAAGCGGTAAAAAGAAAAGGAAAAAACTGGTATGGGTGTTTCTGCTTCTGGGGACTGTGGCGGGATATGTTTCTTTTTCTCTGTCTCCTGCCGGAAAAATCTGTTTTGACGATGCGCTGTCCCGGACAACGGAGGGATATTATTCTTCTGTGTTTTTAGAAGGAGATGCAGAAGATCGAAAACAGGTTTGTGAGGATATGGAAGATCGTTTACAGAAGCTTCTGGAAAATTATCGGGAAAAAGAGTGTCAGAGGAGAGTTCTTCTGCTTCTGGCTGCAAACAGTGAGCTGATGGAAAGACCGGATCGGGCGGCCGTTTACTATGAGCAGTTATTGCTGTATGATCCGGAATTTGGAGAAGGATATACGGAGTATGGTCTTTTTCTCTGCCGTCAGAACAGAAAAGAGGCGGCACGGAAGCTATGGAAGCGCTATCAGCAGATGCTGGGGGAATCAGATGCTGAACCGGGTAATGCTACAAAAGTACGGCTATGGCAGAAGGAAGTGGAGGAGTCGGATGAAAAAGAAAAGGAAAAGCCGGATGTATAAAGTTCTGCCGGCGATGTTTTTTCTGGTATGGGGAAACTGTTTTTTCAAAGAAATCGCTTGTTCCGTAAGAGCCCTGGAGATGGGAGGATTTGACATCTCTATTGATGGCGGAACACAGAATGATGTTCCGGAAGACTGGGGCACGGCAGGGATCGATTCGGAAATTGATTCTGTTCAGGAACCGATTATCCAGGAACCGCCTGTTCAGGAGACGTTTGTGCAGGAATTGCCGGTGCAGGAACTTCCTGCAGAGGAGCCGTCTATGCAGGAACCGCCCATACAGGAAACGTTTGCGGATTGGGAAGACCGCTATGAAAGGGCTCAGGAGTCAGGTGCGGCAACAGGTCACGAAACAGACCCAAGCACGTTTTTTCCGTCTGAGCGGGAAAAGGGAGATTCCGTTCCGGTTACAGTACAGCCGGAACCTGGTCCTGCGTCATATCCCACAACAAAGGTTCCTTCCTTTACGGTTACGGCAATACCGGAAGAGCATTCTGTTCGTCAGAAGGTTTCGCCTGTTCCTACCATAGAGGAGGCTTCGAAGGTACCGCAGCAGGAAATGCTTTTGTATTATGAGGATCTGGAGGAAACAAACGAAGAGAATCTGAAAGAAACGGAAATCATATACGAAAAAAAGGTGTTCAGGGGTTCTTTTTCCTGTTTCCTGATTCCTGAAAGGTATGGTGGATTATGTATCCTCTCCATGCGGATCAATGGAAAGGAATGCAGGTGGAAGCAGATAGGAAATCGTCTTTATCCGAAGGGAAACGGGAATGTGGAGGAGGGAACAATGGAATACATCGGGTTCTGCAGAAGATAAAAGCAGAGCAGGTGAAGAGAACAGAAGCTGAAATCAGGGATGAGATAGCTAAAAAAACTTTTTTCATGGACGGAAAGAACCAGTGATGTTATAATGAGCCATGAAAGGAGAAAAATATGTATCAGGCTATTTTATTTGATCTGGATGGAACATTAACGGAATCAGGGATTGGAATCACACGGTGTGTGCAGTATGCACTGGAAAAAACAGGGAAGCCGGAACCGGATCTGGAAAAGCTGCTTGTGTTCGTTGGCCCGCCGCTGATGGAACAGTTTATGAAATATGCGGATCTTGATGAACAAACGGCGAGACAGGCAGTGGAATATTATCGTGAGCGGTATGCGGTTACCGGAATTTTTGAAAACGCTGTATATCCTGGTATTCCCGAGCTTCTGGAAGAACTCAGACAAAAAGGATATCGGCTGGCAGTTGCGTCGTCCAAACCGGAAAAATATGTGAAACAGATTCTTGACTATTTTCAGCTGACAGAATATTTCCACGAAATTGTGGGAAGTGAGATGAATGGAAACAGGACCAAAAAATCACAGGTGATTGAGGAAACCCTGAGACGTCTGGGACTTTCTGACAATAGAAAACAGGTGCTGATGGTAGGAGACAGAGAGCACGATGTTATTGGTGCGAGACAGGCAGGAATGGATTGTGTGGCAGTATCATATGGCTACGGGAGTATGGAGGAGCTTCAGGGTGCAGAGCCTCTGCAGATCGTTGATTCTGCCGAAGAACTGCTCCGTTTTTTCGGCTGAGCCCTCTGCGGAAACAAAGTCGCTTACTTCCGTTGTGGAGGGTACTGTATCCTGTTGGAATTCATTTTGGAATATCAGAGATCGTGGGGGGAACTGCGTTATATATTCTCGCATGCTCAGGAAAAGGGCTTGACGCCTATATTCAGTCTTCTGTGCTGCTCAGTGGAATCAGTGGTCTGCTGACCATTATGCCGGCGCTTCATTTTTATCGGAAGGACCGGGCGGCCAGAGAGGCAGGAGGCCTTCCTCTGGCAAAGCAGCAGGTAACATGCAGACTGCTGGATTTTGTCTGGCTGCTGATGATAGGTGCAGCTCTTTCACAGTTTGGAAATATTATCATGGCATTTCTCAGGCTTATACTTCCTTCCGGTTCTTACGCAGAGCTGTTTTCTGCCGTGACAGACGGGAAGAGTCTGTTTTCGCTGATTTTCTGGATGGGAATCCTGGCACCGCTTGCAGAGGAATCCATTTTCCGCTGGCTGGTTTACCTGCGGCTTCGTGATTATATGAAAATACCGTATGCCATTTTGATTTCGTCACTGATGTTTGGAGCTTATCATGGCAACCTTCAGCAATTCATATATGCATTTTTGATCGGATGTTTTCTGGCGTGGTTTATGGAAATGACAGGAAGCCTGTTTGCGCCTGTGATCCTTCATATGGGTGCCAATATCTGGTCCCTTGTTTATTCGAAGCTGGGACTAACGATCCTGGAAGCTTCGGCAGCATGGCTGATGCTGGGAATACAGATGGTTCTGCTCTTTGTTCTCATTTCCGGATGTCGTTATTACCGGCAAAAATGGGAAAATAGAAATAAAAGATTTTAGATGAATTGAGAAAAAAATCCGTTCTGTACAGAAACCTTGACAGAGCGGATTTCTTTTGTTATGATAATACCACACCCCGGTGGGGTGTTATAGGAACTTTATAGATAAATGAAAGGAAATATTTATGACAGCAGACAAAAAGAAAGTGGCCCGCCTGCTGAAAACAGCCGGAGGACAGATTGATGGTATTCTGAGGATGGTGGAGGAAGACCGGTATTGTATCGACATTTCTCAGCAGTTAATGGCTACCGAAGCAATTTTGAATAAGGTGAATAAGGAGATTTTGTCGGCACATCTGAAATGTTGTGTTTCTCATGCGGAAACGCAGCAGGAAAAAGAGGAAAAAATCGATGAGCTGATTTCCATGCTTGGAAAAATTATGAAATAACATATCCATGAAGTGTAAAACAGAATTGGAACAGCAGAAAAGGAGGAATTTCAGGATATGAAAGAAAAATTTGATGTAACGGGGATGACCTGTTCTGCATGCTCGGCCAGAGTGGAAAAATGTGTTTCCGGTCTTACAGGAATCAAAAGCGTCAGTGTAAATCTTCTGACAAACAGTATGCAGGCGGAGTATGATGAACAGGTTCTAAGCGAACAGCAGATCATCGATGCGGTGGTGAAGGCGGGATACGGCGCCAGTCCGAAAACGGAGCATTCTGCAGAGAAGATGTCGAATCGGAATGTTTCCCAGGGAGCTAATCCCATGGAAAAGGAACTGAAGCATATGAAGATGCGTCTGATCGTTTCCTTTGTTTTCTTAATTCCGCTGATGTATGTAAGTATGGGACATATGGTGAACCTTCCTCTGCCGTCATTTCTTTCCGGAATGGAAAATGCAGTAAGTTTTGCGTTTACTCAGTTTCTCCTGTGTCTTCCTGTTATCTATGTCAACAGAAAATATTACAGCAAGGGATTTCAGACACTGGCGCACTTT
>CAMBYR010000087.1 GCA_945872375.1 uncultured Blautia sp.
TATATTATAATATATATATATGAGGAAAAAAAGCAGTTTTCAAAAAGTCTTCAGGAATAATTATAATCACGGAGGAATGATTATGTACGAAACATGGTGGAAAGAAGCAGTCGTTTATCAGATTTACCCCAAAAGCTTTATGGACAGCAACGGCGATGGCATCGGCGATATCCCCGGTATCATCAGCAAGCTGGATTATCTGAAAGAGCTTGGCATTACCGTTTTATGGATCTGTCCATTATATCGTTCTCCTCAGAAGGATAATGGTTATGATATCAGTGATTATCAGGCCATTCATGAAGCCTTCGGCTCCATGGAAGACTTCGAAGCCCTCCTTGCAGGCGCCCATGAAAGAGGCATTAAGATCGTGATGGACCTGGTTGTCAACCATACTTCCGACCAGCACAAATGGTTTGTGGAAAGCAGATCTTCCAAAGAAAGCAAATACAGAGATTATTATATCTGGCGTGACGCAAAGGATGGAAAAGAGCCAACCAACTGGGGCGGATGCTTTGGCGGTTCTGCATGGCAGTATGATGAAACCACCGACCAGTATTATCTCCATCAGTTTGCCGTGGAGCAGCCTGATCTGAACTGGGAAAACCCGGTTGTCCGTAAAGAAGTTTTTGATATGATGAACTGGTGGTGCGAAAAAGGAATTGATGGATTCCGTATGGATGTTATCAGCCTGATCTCCAAACCGGAGGTCTATGAGGACGGCCCCATCAATACCAATGACGGTTACTCTGCTGTTGGCTGCATTACGGCAAACGGTCACCGTGTCCATGAGTTCTTAAAAGAAATGAACCGCGAGGTTTTAAGCAAGTACGACTTATTCACCGTTGGCGAATGTTCCGGTGTAACGGTTGAAGAAGCAAAAAAATATGCAGGTGCTGATACCGGTGAGCTGAATATGGTATTCCAGTTTGAGCATATGGATCTGGACGGCGACGAACATGGTAAATGGACCAAAAAGCAGCTCTATCTTCCGGATCTTAAGGAAAACTTCACCAAATGGCAGAACGAGCTGGACGGTCAGGCATGGAACAGCCTTTACTGGGATAATCATGACCAGCCAAGAATCGTATCCCGCTGGGGAAATGACAGCGAAGAATACCGTGTACTCTCTGCAAAAATGCTTGGAACCTGCCTTCATATGATGCAGGGTACCCCCTATATCTATCAGGGCGAAGAGCTTGGCATGACAAATTTCCCGTTCCGCAATATTTCTCAGGTGGACGATATCGAGTGCAAAAACGCATACCAGACTCTCGTTCTTGATAAGAAAGAATACTCCGAAGAGACTATGTTTGAGATCATCTCAAAGAAATCAAGAGATAACGCAAGAACCCCCATGCAGTGGAACGACAGCAAAAACGGCGGATTTACCACAGGCACACCCTGGCTTTCTGTAAACCCCAATTACACTTACATCAATGCGGAATCTCAGATTCATGATCCTGATTCTGTATTCTCTTATTACAAAAAACTGATTGAGCTTCGTAAGAACAACAAGATCATCGTATACGGTTCTTACAGTCTCCTCTGCCCGGATGATGAAAAAATCTACGCCTTCCTGCGTACATTGGGAGAAGAAAAGCTTCTCGTCATCTGCAACTTTACATCAGAGACTCTTGCGCTTCCATCCGATGTGGCAGAACAGAAAGACATGGCAAAAGACATCATGATCTCCAACTACGCGGAGCCATCCGATACGTTAAGACCATACGAGACAGTGGTTTACACCTTCTAAACGACACAAAGACATCAAAAATCCGAATCGGCAGTGGTTCGGATTTTTTGATGTCTTTGTCATTTTCATTTTTGATTCCGCTTTCGATCCATCCCCCTGCAAAACACAACAGCCACCACGGTACTGATCAGTGTTGCCGCAATTCCCGGCCCCACCACGGCTGCCGGATCTGCACTTCCATATTGCGCGCGATAGGCGATCATATTCACCGGGATCAGCTGCAGTGACGAAATATTGATAATCAGAAACGTACACATCTCATTGCTGGATGTCCCCGAAGGGAAGCATCTGCTTCCGGTCTGTCTCCGCTCTTCCTCCAGTTTCGCCAGCCCCTCCATCGCACGAAGCCCCGCAGGCGTCGCTGCCCACCCCAGTCCCAGAACATTCGATAAAAAATTCAGCGACAGATATCTGGCCGTTTCTGATTCCGGGGAAATACGCGGAAACAGAAAACGAATCACCGGTCCCATCTTTCCTGCAAGCTTTTTTACCAGGCCTGTGGTTTCTGCGATCTTCATCATTCCCGTCCACATGGCAATGACTCCTGCCACGGCAACGCACAGCTCCACAGCCTCCCTGGAAGAGGAAATCACGGCTTTCGTCACCTCCTCCAGATTCCCCGTCAGCGTTCCAAATACAATTCCCGTCAGGATCATTCCGCTCCAAAGATAATTCATATCACATTTCCCGGATCACTCTCTATCCAGTTTATGCGGCTTTATATTTTTTATGTGGAAAACACGCCGGGGAATTCTCCCCGGCGCATTGTGCCCAGATGTTCTCTTATTCTGCTTCGATGACTTTATCCAGCCCTCGTTCCTTTAATGCTTCGTATTTTTCCCGGAATTCATCCACCGTGATCTCTCCACGGATCGCCTGATTTCTCAGCGGACATACCCCTGCCGTAATCAGATTTGCACGATATTTTACATAGGCGTCTGTTTCACGGGTCACAGGCTGTGTGTAGAAAAATCCATCATTTACTTCAAACAGCCCTTTATAGGACTCTGAAGTGATCTCATCCAGTTCATCCGCTGTTCTTCCGCTGAACAGGCACTGCATAAATGCATCCTCCAGCCATAATCCGCCAAAGGGTTCAAAGTTGCATCCCACTGCCCGGTAATCATCAAAGGAGTTTGCCACAAGCTCCGGTCTTAAGACCGGCTGATCGTCGGTAATCTGATAGCTTACGCCCTCGATGCCGTAATTATAAAGATATGCGCCTTCCTGCGTGAAACACCAGTTGAAGAACCGAACGATATCTTCCACTTTCCCGGCTTTTTCCGCGCCGGCCGTAATACACCAGGAGGATCCCACAAGTTCCCGTTCCTGGATCATCTGATCTCCGTGGGGACCCTGAATCGGTGCACAGGCTGTCCAGAGCGCATCCTCTGCGCCGTTTTCTCTCAGCTCTTCCGCCGTGGAAGCAGACACCGCCCAGGTCATTGTCGTACCCAGCAGATTTCCCTTCATCAGCTCTTCTATTTTATTGTAATCACAGGTATCAAAATCTTCCTGAATAATGCCTTCCCGGTATAATTCTGCCGCAGCCTCAAGGAACTCGTCGAAATTGGGATGCTCATAGACCATAGTATACGTTCCGTCTTCCAGAACACAGAACTGACAGTCGGAAGATGCCCGGATTCCAAAAGCATTCATCAGCATGGTCATACATTTTTCCCCATCGGAACCATAGGACAGCGCAAGGGGGATTTCGTCGTCGGGATCTCCGTTTCCATTCAGATCATTGTCCCGGATCCCCTTCCAGAGTGCCAGCCAGTCCTCCCAGGTCTCCGGCATATCCATCTGAAGCGCATCCAGCCAGTCCTTCCGCACCATCATAGACTGAGAGCCCTGAACAGAGGAAACCGACGGGATAAAATAAATATGTCCGTCTGCCTGGCGCCATGCGTCCATGCGCTCTTCCCCGACTGCTGCCACAATATCCGGCATCAGTTCCAGATAATCATCCAATGGCACGATCATCCCATCATCCGCCAGATCCATAATTCCGAAAGAAAACGGATTTACAATATCCGGCAGCTCACTGATATCCATCAGAAGCGTTGTTGCCACCGAAGAAGCATATCCATCTGCCTCATGCCAGTCTATCGCCACATGTGCATTTGTCATTTTTTCCATGGCCTTCCAGTAATAGCACCCGTCAAATTCGGTCGGACGGCCGTCATAGGTCACGCCAAGTCCGGTAATTTCTATTCCGTCATCAAAATACAATTCCTGACTTTTCTCAAGCTGATCCGCAGCCGCCAGAAGATCCTCCTTCATCTGATCCACAGAGTATTCCTCTGCACTCTTCTTTACTTCTTCCTGTTTTTTTCCTGCACATCCTGTGAAAATAACCGCTGTACAGAAGATTCCCACAGCCACCAGACTCTTTTTCATTCCACTTTCTCCTTACATAATTCTCTGATTTTTTCCATCAGTACCGGAATCTGGATGGGCTTTGCAATATGCCCGTTCATTCCTGCTTCCATTGCCCTCTTTCTGTCCTCTTCAAATGCATTCGCTGTCACGGCAAGAATCGGTACGTTCGAAAGCCCGGGGGCTTCCAGTCGCCGGATCCTTCTTGCCGCCTCATAGCCATCCATAACCGGCATCTGAATATCCATCAGAACCAGATCGTAGGGATCGGCACCGGAGCTGCTCACCATTTCCACGGCCTGCGCTCCATTTTCTGCACATTCCACCACAAAGCCATGCTCCTCCAGAATCGTTTCCGCAATTTCTCTGTTCAGTTCCACATCCTCCACCAGAAGAATATGCCTTCCTCCCGTATAAGGCTCTTCCGTCTCCTGCGAAGGCGCGCCCTGCTCCGCTGAATAGCCTGCTGCATCCAGAAGAATCCTTCGCAGTTCAGAAAGGAAGATCGGCTTTTCACAAAAGGCAGTCACTCCGGCTTCCCTTGCCTCATTTTCAATGTCTGACCAGTCATAAGCCGTAAGTATAATGATCGGGGTATCCTGTCCGATCGCCTTGCGAATCCTTCTCACAACCTCGATTCCATTCATATCCGGCATCAGCCAGTCAATAATGTACACATGGAACTCATCGCCGTTTTCTTTTGCAAATGTGGTACGCAGCACAGCTTCTTTTCCGGAGGTCGTCCATTCTACCCGGAGTCCGATACCGGTCAGCATCTTTGACACACTGGCACAGGTATTAAAATCATCATCCGCAACCAGCGCGTGCAGCCCCTGCAGTTCCTTTGCTTCCTGCTCCTTCGGTCTTTCCCGGCAAACGGCAAACTGCAGCGAGATCACAAATTCTGTTCCTTTTCCCACCTCACTGCTTACGGAAATGGTTCCATTCATCATATCCACAATGTTTTTGGTAATCGCCATTCCAAGTCCGGTTCCCTGAATGCCGCTGACCGTAGCCGACTGCTCCCGTTCAAATGGTTCGAAGATGCGCTTCATAAACTCCCTGCTCATACCGATTCCCGTATCCCGGATGATAAAGTCATAATTGGCAAAGCCCTTCGGTGCCCCTTCTTTCTGAACGATTCGAATGCTGACGGTTCCGCCCGGTTTTGTAAATTTCATGGCATTGCTGACACAGTTCAAAAGAACCTGATTCAGTCTCAGCTTATCACATACAATGTTTTCATCAATGACATCAACCGTATCAATTAAAAGAATCAGCTGCTTGGAATGGATATCTGCCTGAATAATGTTCCTGATATCGTGAATAATATCCGGCAGATTGCATTCTGCCGCTTCGATCCGGACTTTTCCGCTTTCAATTCTGCTCATGTCCAGCACATCATTGATCAGAGACAGAAGATGATTGCTGGATGTCAGGATTTTCGCCAGATAATCCCTTACCAGCTCCTTCTGATCCAGATGAGTGGCCGCCAGAGAGGTGAAGCCGATAATCGCGTTCATCGGCGTCCGGATATCATGGGACATGTTATTGAGGAAAACGGTTTTGGCCTTATTCGCTGCCTCTGCCTGATAAAGCGCATCCTCAAGGGCCTGCTTCTTTTCCTGCTCCTCCCTGGTCTGTTTGTCAACGTCGGCAAAGCCGAGCACCAGATAGCGAACCTCTGTCTGCCTGCTGATTTTTGCCATACGAAGCTGCCGGTAATAAACCCTTCCGTCCCGATTAACCCGGAACAGATGAGAAAAGATATGATCATCCACCAGCAATTCACGGATTCTGTCCGGTTCTCCTATGCGGAGCATCTCCTCCTGTTCTTCCTCCACCACAGAACGCTCCACATAGGAAGAATAGGTTTTATCGAAGGGAACCTCTTTTCCTTCTTCCAGATGGAACATTTCCTGAATCGTATCCAAAATCCGGTAGGGAACTACCGTATTCTCCTCCAGATCCACATAATATACGGAATGATATTCCTCGCTCAGCACATAAAGCATATCACTGTAGCGGTTCTTTTCCTTTTCTTCCAGAAGAAGCTTCTCCTGAAGGCGCAGCTTCTCTTCCGCTTCCTCCTGCTTGGCTCTGCTCACCTCATCCGCCTTCAGCTTCTCATAGCGAATGATCTCATTGGATCTCATAGCCCGGTAAATGACCAGGAAGATTCCTGCCATCGCTGTGATGATCGCCGCGATCTGAAGCAGGCTTGCGGCGACGAAATTCCTTCCAATGCTTTCAATCTGATTATTGATCACGTTTTCACTGATGAAAATTGCCAGATACCAGTCTGTTCCGTCGATTGGGCTGTAATAAAGATATCCATGACGGTCCGGATGATTCATAAAGGAAGTAAAACCGGCCTCTCCCTCTTCCAGACCCTTCTGAACCTTCTCCAGGGAATATCCTTCGTCAAACTCCACATCCTCTTCCAGAAATGTCAGAAGATTGTTGTTCGATACAATTTCGAAAAGTTCTGACTGTGTCAGAAATCTTCCGTCTCGGAAAAAAATATCACAGAATGTCTGATTTTTTTCTGTCTGCATGGAAATGCTGTTCAGAATATTATCCATGATGATACCGGAAAAGCAGACCGTAATTTTCTTATTCCGGAAAACCACATTTTCTGTCGGAACCGCAATGAGCACCATATTTTTTTTGCCGTACACCTGATTGATCGTAACCGTTGTCTCGGTGATCTCTTCGGACAGAAAACCGAATCTGGAAATTCCCGCATAGGTGCTTGTCGCCGTGTATACCATTCCGTCTTCGTCTACCAGCGCAAACATATCCAGATTGTTGAATGACTGAATAAAGGAAAGGTATTCTCTGAGTGAATCTTCGCTTTCCAGATCATCTTCCGTGATTCCCAAAACCGCCGATTCCATCTGCTGCTTCCGGTCCTTCAGATTTGCCGAAACAACATCGGTTCTCCTTTCCGCCAGCTCTTCCAGATAAAATTCCGTCAGAGAATAGGCTGCATCATCTGTCCAGTTCTGGGCATAATTCAGCAGCAAAACAGAGCTCCCTACCAGAAGCGCAGCAATTGCCAGCACCCCCAGGATCAGCGGGATGCGAAAGGATATCTGTTCTGTTTTCCCCGTTTTATGATTCTTTTTCACTCCGTATCCTCCCCAATTCAGGAAATATTTTGAAATCCCGTTTCCGGATAAAATGAAAAAAGCCATCCCAGTTCCAAACAAAACACAAAATTTCTTTGCTTATGCCTGAAGCTGAAATGGCTCTTCATATTTTTCAAGAATTTATTTCATGTATGATTGTATTTATGAAATCATAAATGACATTTGTTTTCCTAAAATATCATCTGATTTTTTTATATTGTATCACACATTCATACATACGTTCAACGTTATTATATATTTGTCATAAAGTGTTACTTTTGTAAATCAAATTTACGTTTTACACAGCCTCCTACTCATAAAAATCTACTCCCACAATCGCCAAAGTTATGGTACAATCCAGATAAACGGAGTAATTTGGGTCGAATTAAAGCAGAGGAGGAAAAAGTTATGAAACAGATCACATTGGGAACCACAGGCATTACCGTCTGTCAGAATGCATTTGGCGCATTGCCGATTCAGAGAGTCAGTCTCGATGAAGCAGTCGCCATTCTGCAAAGAGCCTACGA
>CAMBYR010000088.1 GCA_945872375.1 uncultured Blautia sp.
ATTATCTACACCTATTTCCGCATGTTTTCCAGAAATATACAGAAGCGTTATCAGGAAAACTGCAAATATCTGGAAATAAAAAACAAGGTTCTTTTCCGTTTCCGAAAGGAAAAGAACATGATGGAGCAGAGAAAAACACATCACATTTATACCTGTCCCGGATGCGGACAGAAAATTCGTATTCCAAAGGGAAAAGGCAAAATTGAGATCGATTGTCCGAAATGTCATACGAAATTTGTGAAAAAAAGCTGAAATAAGAGGAAATGCCGCATAGCCGGCAGGGAGGAAGTATGTTCGGTTATATTGTAACCAATCAGCCGGAGCTGAAAATGAAAGACTTCGACATGTATCGGTCATTTTACTGCGGATTGTGCCGGGAACTGAAGAGAAAATACGGAATATCCGGGCAGATCAGCCTGAATTATGATATGACGTTTGTGGTTCTTTTGCTGAATGGTCTTTATGAACCGCCGGTACAAAAAGGAACGACGCGCTGTATCATTCATCCTGTGATCAGGCAGACAGTGAGAAGGACAGAAATTACAGAATATGCAGCGGATATGAATCTGATTCTTACTTATTATAAGTGTATGGATGACTGGAAGGATGAGAAAAAACTTCTTCGCCTGGGATACGCCAAGCTTCTGGAGGGAAATAATAAAAAGACGGAAACAGCGTAT
Source organism: uncultured Blautia sp. (assembly GCA_945872375.1). GTDB lineage: Bacteria > Bacillota > Clostridia > Lachnospirales > Lachnospiraceae > Blautia_A. The sequence goes on from CAMBYR010000088.1 coordinate 681, forward strand.
CGGGAAAAGACAGACAGAATTGTTTCTCTTTTGAGCCAGCTTACAGAGTGGGAAAATGCCGGTGAAACGGATATCGACAAAATGTCCGGCTGTTTCGGAAAGATCATGGAAGAAATTTTTGCTTACAGGAAGGACAACTGGGAACCCACGTTACGGCGAATGGGATTTTATCTGGGGAAATTTATTTATCTGCTGGATGCCTATGATGATGTGGAAAAAGACAGGGCAAACGGGAATTACAATCCATTTTCAGAAGATTATATAATGGAAGGGTTCGATGACAAGGTTTATGGGATCCTTACCATGATGATGGCGGAAACCTGCAGGGAATTTGAGAAGCTTCCTATTATAAGATATGGCGATATCCTTCGTAATATTTTATATTCCGGTGTCTGGTGCCGTTTTCAGGCGATCAGAAAAAAACGGAAGGAAGAACAGGAGAAGAAAACATGTTAGATCCATATTCAGTACTGGGAGTCTCCCGGGATGCCTCAGACGAGGAAATAAAAAAAGCGTACAGAAAACTCAGCCGGAAATATCATCCGGATGCCAACATCAATAATCCGAATAAAGATCAGGCAGAAGAGAAGTTTAAGGAAATACAGCAGGCTTATGATCAGATCATGAAGGAAAGGGAATATGGTTCTTCAGGTTTTGGCGGATATCAGGAGTATGGCGGTTTCGGACAGCGAAGAGAGCAGACCTATCAGGATGAAGAGGCCATTCGTCGCCAGGCTGCTGCAAACTATGTCCAGAATGGCTATTATCAGGAGGCTATGAATATACTTTCTTCTCTGCAGCAGAGAAATGGTCAGTGGTATTATCTTTCTGCCATGGCAAATATGGGACTGGGAAACAATGTGAATGCCATGAGCGATATCCGAAGGGCAGTACAGCTGGAGCCTGACAATGTCCAGTATCGGATGATGCTTCAGAGAATGGAAGGCGGCGGTACCTGGTACCAGGAACGTCAGAATCCGTTTGGGGGAATGCCGAGGGACGGCGGAGACTGGTGCATGAAGCTGATGCTTGCCAATCTGGTATGCAACTGCTGCTGTCCCGGAAGATTTTTCTGCATCTGACCGGAAGAATCGGGAATCGTGTTTTAAATAGAACCCGTAAAATGAAATATGCGTCATATACAGCCAGTATCTGAGAAGATGCTGGCTTTGTCTGTTTTTTTAAACCGGATTGCGAATCGGGGAAAATTAAGATATAATGGGTAAAGAAAGCGAAAATAAAACAGAATGTATTTTTGGTGAAACAGGAGGTGAGAATATGGACGGCAGTAGTAGTTGTGGGCGAAGTATCTGCATGGCAGTGATTTCCGTGCCAAAAGTATCTGCGGCTTTACGCCGTTTATATTCTGACTGATTTTTGCACATGTCATGGCTGCCATGGTGAAACTGCGTCCACACAATCCTGAATGATGACAAAAAATGAAAAAGGAGGATGTGGACATTGAACATGAATGGAAGTACGATTGGAAATGCAGCCGGACTGCATCCGGACTATAAGAATGAAATTATCGAGATTATCAGAAGCAACCTGACACCAAGGATCATGCGTGAAAAGATTGGTGAGTATCATGAAAATGATATTGCGGAAGCACTGGATCTCCTGAAAAAAGATGAAAGACATAAGCTGTACAGCATTCTGAACACGCAAATGCTGGCCGACATTCTGGAATATTCGCCTCAGTACGGAAAATATATTGACGAGCTGGGAATCCGGAAGAGGGTAGAGATTCTTTCCTGCCTGGAGATTACCACGGCTGTGGAATATCTGAAGAATCTGGAAAAAAATCAGCGCAGCATGCTGATTGATCTTATGGATGAGGAACTGAAAAAAGAAATTACCATTTCCAGTTCCTTTGACAAGGATGAGATCGGAAGCAGGATGACCACAAATTACATTTCCATTCCTGCGGGAATGAATGTGCGTCAGGCCATGAGAGAACTGGTGGATCAGGCTGCGGAGAACGATAATATCTCCACCATTTATGTGACCGATGAAGAAGGTACTTTTCTGGGAGCAATTGATTTGAAAGATTTGATTATTGCCAGAGAATCCACCTCCCTGGACTCGATCATCAGGACCTCTTATCCATATGTTTATGCAGAAGAGCTGATTGAAGAATGTATTGAGAGAATCGGAGATTACTCGGAAGATTCCATTCCCGTTCTGGATGAAAAAAACAGAATTGCAGGTGTTCTGGTGGCTCAGGACATCGTTCAGATGGTGGATGATGTTCTGGGAGAGGATTATGCAAAGCTGGCAGGTCTTTCTGCTGAGGAGGATCTTCAGGAGCCGCTGAAAAAAAGCATCGGAAAACGTCTTCCGTGGCTGGTAATCCTGCTGGGACTTGGAATGCTGGTATCCAGCGTAGTGGGGTTGTTTGAGCCTGTCGTGTCGCATCTGGCACTGATCGTGTGCTTTCAGTCTCTTGTACTGGATATGGCAGGAAATGTGGGAACCCAGTCGCTGGCGGTAACGATCCGTGTCCTCATGGATGAGCAGATCAGCGGAAAACAGAAGCTGTTCCTGATTTCCAAGGAAGCCAGGGTGGGTCTTGTGAACGGCCTTCTTCTCGGAACTCTGTCCTTTATTTTTATCGGCCTGTACCTTTGTTTGTTTAAAGGGCAGCCCCTGATGATGTCATTTTCCATTTCTGCATGCACAGGGATCGCTCTTCTGGTATCCATGGTGTTATCCAGTGTTGCCGGAACTTCGGTGCCGATTCTTTTTAAGAAAATGAAAATTGACCCTGCTGTTGCATCCGGGCCTCTGATCACAACAGTCAATGACCTGGTTGCTGTCGTATCCTATTACGGCCTTGCCTGGATGCTTCTGATTCATATTCTGCATTACTGAACGGCAGCAGTCATATTTTTCATTTTTTTTAACGTCATGAATTGACAAGTTTTTCTGAAAATATTAATATAGTAACGTGCTAAAATGATTGAGAAATACAGGAGGAATCGACAATGAGTATTCGTGTAGGTATTATGGGCTACGGTAATCTTGGACGTGGAATTGAATGTGCCATCAAACACAATCCGGATATGGAACTGGCGGCAGTATTTACCCGCCGTGCGCCGGAAACTGTGAAGATTCTTACAGAAACAGCAAAAGTCTGCCATGTATCGGAAGCAGAGAAAATGAAAGACGAAATCGACGTTCTGATTATGTGTGGAGGAAGCGCAACGGATCTTCCGGAGCAGACTCCCAAATATGTGCAGTGGTTCAATGTGGTGGACAGCTTTGATACACATGCCAGAATTCCGGAGCATTTTGCCAATGTAGACAAGGCTGCATCGGAAACCGGACACATCGGTATTATTTCTGTTGGCTGGGATCCGGGAATGTTTTCTCTGAACCGTATGTATGCCAATGCAATTCTTACAAATGGAAACGATTATACATTCTGGGGAAAAGGTGTCAGCCAGGGACATTCTGATGCCATCCGCCGAATCGATGGAGTAAAAGACGGAAAGCAGTACACCATTCCGGTGGAATCTGCACTGGAAGCAGTCCGCAGAGGGGAAAACCCTGATCTGACTGCACGCCAGAAACATACCAGAGAATGTTTTGTTGTGGCAGAAGAAGGCGCAGATCTTGCCCGCATAGAAGAGGAAATCAAGACCATGCCGAATTATTTTGCAGATTATGACACAACGGTACATTTTATTACGGAAGAAGAACTGAAGCGTGACCACAGCGGAATTCCTCATGGCGGATTTGTGATCCGGACAGGAAAAACCGGATGGAATGACGAAAACAGCCATGTGATTGAATACAGCCTGAAGCTGGATTCCAATCCGGAATTTACATCTTCTGTAATTGTGGCTTATGCAAGAGCTGCTTACCGTATGAGTAAAGAAGGTATGACGGGATGCAAGACTGTATTTGATGTTGCACCGGCATATTTAAGTGCTCTGGATGGCGCAGAACTCAGAAAACATCTGTTGTAAAAAGGACAGGAAGGGTTTCTTTCATGAGAAATCCTTCTTTTTTGTTTCAAGCCTGTTACTTAAAGGTTGACTGAAATACATGATTGGTATATAATGTGGTCATAAAGTTGTAACAAGATTGTAAAATCTGACACCGGAAGAAACACGTTAAACAAAAATGAAATGAAAAGGAAGGTAAGTATGCAAAACTTGTTAAAGAAGTGGAAAGTTCTGGGTGTGCTGCTGATTATGACCATATGTGTGGCGGGAGGTGCTGCTTTTCTTTCAGCCAAAAATGTGCAGGCAGCAACAAAAACGGGCTTTCAGACGATTAATGGAAAAACATACTACATAGACGCTGATGGTTCCAAGCACAAGGGATGGCTGTTCCTGAACGGTAAGGCATATCTTTTTAACAGCAAGACCGGCGTGCAGTACAAAGGATGGGTAAAAAACAGCAAAGGACAGAAACGTCTGTTTTCTTCAAAATCCGGGGCTATGTATACAGGATGGGTCATCAGCAACGGAAAGATCCGTTACTTTGATGAAAACACCGGATATATGAAGACCGGATGGATGACAAAGGACGGAAAACGTTATTATTTCAGTAATGTAAACGGACTGGCGGCCACCGGATTTACGAAAAACAGCAGTGGTCAGTATCGTTACTTCTCTCCTTCTACAGGAGCCATGGCAGAAGGCTGGGCAAAAAACAGCAAGAGCCAATATCGTTATTTCAGTACCACCAGTGGTATCATGTACACGGGATTAAAAAAAGTAGGAAATTACTATTATTTCTTCTCCAGAACCAATGGTGTCCGGTATGAAGACAAGTGGATTGCAAATTCTGCGGGACAGAAACGTTATTTTAATGCAAAAGGAAGAATGCTTACAGGATTCCAGACGATCCGCAACAGAAATTATTATCTGGATCCCAAAACAGGAATTGCCGCATCCGGATGGAAAACCATTGACGGAAAACGTTATTATTTCCATCTGACCACATTCCAGAAGTATATTGGAGAGCATGTGATCGATGGTGTGAGATATACCTTTGACAGCACAGGTGCACTGATTTCTTCGATGATCACCACACCGCCTTCCTCACAGAAGACCATTAAGAATTATCTTCTTGGTGCACTGCAGCCGGTGGGACAGGCCCTGTACATATGGGGCGGCGGCTGGAATGATGCTACCAGAAAGGGTGTCAGTCCTCTGTGGAAGCAGTGGTATGACAGTCAGAACCTGAACACCTATGATTATAATAACTACCGTGATCTGAGCACGACAAACAGAGCCAAAGGTCTTGACTGTTCCGGCTTTGTAGGCTGGGCGGCATATCAGGTAATGCAGACGCAGTCCGGTGTGGGCGGCGGCTATACAGTGGTATCCGGAGAAGTGGGATCTTCTTATCAGGACAGAGGATGGGGAACCGTTCTTACGCAGGCAAACCTGTCTGCGGACAACTGGAGACTGAAGGCCGGTGATGTAGGCTACAACAGCGGTCATACCTGGATCGTTATCGGACAGTGCAGTGACAAGAGTGTGGTTATCGTTCATTCCACACCGCAGGCAGGCTGCCAGATCGCAGGAACACCGACTCCTGACGGATCTTATGGAAGCCAGGCCATCGAACTTGCCAGAAAATATATGACCAGATATGAAGGCTACAATCTGTATCCGTCCATTTATCATCCGTCCAGCGGAAATTATATCCGAAACGGAAATTATCTGAGATGGAACAGTTCTACGCTTTCGGATCCGGATGGATACTTAAATATGACAGCGGATCAGATCCTTGCAGATATGTTTGGTTCATGATCATCATGACAGCATTGTAACAGATACGTAAAAAAATAAAGGAAGATTGGCGGATATAACGTTGATCTTCCTTTTTTGTTTCACTGTTTTTAACAAATGTTACAAACTTTTTAACTTTTTATCGATTTTTGCTTGCAATCCTGGGAAGACTATGTTAATATGTAAAAGAAGTTGAATGAGATGTTTCGTAATTATTACATATTAAGTACAAAAATATGAGGGTGATTAGTCATGAAAAAAAGAGTTGTATGTTTGACATTAGCACTGATTTTAAGCGCAACCCAGGCGGTTCCCGTATTAGCAGACAGGGAACAGGATCTGAGAGAAGAGCAGGCCTGGACTTATTCTCAGCTGAATGCCACCTATGCTCGGATCGATAATCTGTATTATGCAAAAGAACAGCTTGAAAACGAGATTGCTGCTCTTGATGCAGATCTGGTAAATATCATGGTTACCATTGATACACTGAAAAATGATATTTCCAATAAAGAAGTAGATATCATTAAAACAAAGCAGGATCTGGCAAAAGCTATGAAGGCCCGTGATAAACAGTACGAGGCTATGAAGCAGCGTATTCAGTACCTGTATGAAAAAGGCGGAAACGATGCATGGTTCCAGATGATGGTGAATGCAGATAATCTTTCTGACCTTTTAACAAAGGCAGAATATACACAGAAGATGTATGATTACGACAGGGAATGCCTGGAAAAATATGTGGGAACCATTGAACAGGTAACACTGCTCAGTGAAAGATATGAGTCTGAGAAAGCAGAACTGGAAGCAATGAAGCAGGAACTGGAAGAACAGTCTGTGGTTCTTCAGAACACCATTGCGCAGAAGGAAGCAGAATCCGCGGATTATGCAAATGAGATTGCATATGCACAGCAGCTTGCGAATGAGTACACGAATCTGATCGCACAGCAGCAGGCAGAGATTGAACGTCTGGAGGCTGAAAGAATTGCCGCTGAAGAAGAGGCAAGACGTCAGGCAGAAGCAGCAGCTGCAGCAGCAGCCGCCGCAGCTGCAGAGGAAGCAGCCGTATATGATGAAGACGGCAATGAAGTGGATGTACAGGAGGCAGCAGAAAACGGAGATACCGTATATGATGAGGATGGCAATGAAGTAGATGCAGAAGCAGTTCTCAATGCATCTTCCGGCAGCTCCGATTATGAATATGATGAATACGGCAATGTGATCGATACGGATAATACAGTAACAGATACCTCTTCCTACTCCGGCAGTTCCGGTTCAGGATCCGGATCTTCCGTTGTTGATTATGCAACACAGTTTGTTGGAAACCCCTATGTATGGGGCGG
>CAMBYR010000089.1 GCA_945872375.1 uncultured Blautia sp.
CCGTATAAGGTGAGGATGTGCCGTCTGCCGGATTATGAGAAGCAAACAGTGTCATATAGCCCTCCAGGGCATTGGCATTATTCAGCACCACGTCCAGACCGCCTGCTGTTTTGATGCCGAAGATCACCACGATCACCAGTGCCAGACTCATAACAATACTCTGAATCAGGTCTGTGGTGCTTGCTGCCAGATAGCCGCCCAGTGAAGTATAGGCAACGATTACGATCGCGCTGACGATCATTGCCGGAAGATACGGTACATTAAATAATGTAGAAAACAGTTTTCCGCATGCAGCAAATCCGGATGCAGTGTAAGGTACAAAAAAGATCACGATAAACAGTGCGGAGATCGCCATCAGTGCATGGCTCTTATCACGATAACGGTTGGAGAAAAACTCCGGAAGGGTAATGGCGTTGTTTGCCTTTACCGTATAACGACGAAGTCTTTTTGCAACGATCAGCCAGTTTAAATAGGTTCCGATGGCAAGGCCGATTGCCGTCCAGCCTGCTTCCGCACAACCGGAAAGATAGGCAACACCAGGCAGTCCCATTAAAAGCCAGCTGCTCATATCAGACGCTTCCGCGCTCATTGCCGTCACAATAGGTCCCAGCTTTCTGCCGCCGAGATAAAAATCACTGACATTTTCATTTTTCTTAGAATAATACACTCCGATAGCGATCATACCGATCAGATACACCACGATAACCGCCAGGAGTCCCCACGTAGTTCCCATAATCATCAGGTAGTCCCCCTTTTCTTTTCTATGCGTCAATTGACGATAGTATAGCACAATCAAAAGTAGACTGCAATACAGAACAAATTATAGACTAAAGTACAGAATTATTTAAAAAAATCCCGAAATACCATTGGAATTCCGGGATTTTTTAGCAAGACGAAAGTCTGTACATATTTTATTTCAAATAATAAACCAGAAAAATTTTCGAAGTTTTTTTCACAATTCCGGCATTTTCAGGCACGAAACTGTGCCAGCAGCATGGCCATCACACTGGCCGAATAACTTTTGAGAGAGTATTCTCCGTTACAGATACACCAGTCGTACATCAGGGCCCGTTCTTCCACCGCATACAGCTTCACCAGCTCATTTACGGAACGGTCGGTACGGATCTGGCCGCTGTCCTGCCCCTCCAGAATGATCTTCCGAAGAAGCCGGTAATACAGTCGGTTCCGATCCAGAAGATGCTTTTCCCCTCTTGTCACAAGCTGTGTGGACAGAAGCCTCGCCAGAAGTTCCAGAGAAATGCTGTTCTCGATCATGCCAAACAGCTCCTGATTCAGATACAGCAGCCGTTCAATGCAGTCTCCCTGTTCCTCCAGTTTTCCCTGCAGCTCCTCATACTTTTCATCAAACAGATAGGACAAGGATCCCAGAAGGGCATCCTTTCCCTCAAAATAGTGATAAAAGGATCCCTTGGAGGTTCCCGATTCCAGGATGATCTCATCAATGGTCGTCTCGTCATAGCCCTGTTCATAAAACAGCTTCCATGCGGCAGATATGATCTTTCCCTTTGTATTTTTTGTATTTTTCCGGCTCATATGTTTTTCGGCTTCATCCTTTCTGTTTTATGTGCTCAGGCGGCTCCTCCCATCCTTCTTTTCGCTTCTATTTTCTGAAGCTCCTGAAGCAGTGCTTTTTCTCTTTCCGAAAGATTTTTCGGTACCTGGATCTGCAGCGTCACATATTCATCACCGCAGATATTCTTGTTTTTCAGCGATACGATTCCTTTGTTTTTCAGCCTGATCTTCGTACCGGACCGGCTGCCGGCAGGAATACGGCATTTTACCGGGCCATAAATCGTGGGGAATTCCACCTCACCGCCCAGTGCTGCCGTGGTATAGGAAATGTCCTCCGTAATATAAACATCGTTGTTCTTACGCGTATATTTTCCGTCATCCTGAATGTGTACCTTCAAAAGAAGATCCCCAAAGCTTCCGTCTCTCCTTTTCCTGCCCTTTCCTTTCAGGCGCACGCTCTGCCCCTCGTCGATTCCGGCTGGAATATGCACAGACATGGTTCCTCCTGCACTGCCGTCTATTTTCAAAAGCTTGTCGCAGCCCAGTGCCGCTTCCCGGAAAGATACGGTAATGCTGCTGTGATAATCGGCGCTTCCTGCACTTTCCCCGGCAAAATCATCACCGAAACCAAAATGAGACTTCTTTCCGCCTCCATGGAAAAAGCTGCCGAACATATCTCCGAAAATATCATCCATGCCGCTTCCGTTGTACTCGTATCTGGTGTAGGAACCGTTTCCATTGCTGCCCTCCCAGAAATGCGCTCCATCCCGGCTGCTGTAAGAGCCCGGATCGCTGCCCATGCTTCCGTCAAAAGCAGCATGGCCAAACTGATCATACAGTTTCCGTTTTTCTTCATCAGAAAGCACGTTGTAGGCTTCCGTCACTTCCTTAAACAGCTTCTCTGCATTTTTATCGCCCGGATTCATGTCCGGATGATATTTTTTTGCAAGCTTGCGGTAAGCACTTTTGATTTCCTTATCGCCGGCACCCTTTTTTATTCCAAGTATATCATAATAATCTCTTTTTGCCATATCCAATCACCTCATTTTCCACAAACAAAAAGACAGAAATGTCCTCCGCTGAACATTCCTGCCTTTTTCCATAACGGTGCTTCAGCAGAAGATTTTTTTCTTGCTTCTGCTTATGTTATAGCACTTGTTTTGGCACTCGTCAAGCACGAGTGCTAACTTTTTTAATAATGAGGTTTTGCCTGACCGGCGCCGACCGGGCTGAAGGATCAGTAAAGCATTTCATCATAATAGGGACACAGCATCTCTGCATCAGACTTTACATATTTTTCCCCTTCACAGCTCACATGACGAATCTTCCGGCAGTAAATATCACAGTGCCATGCAGGTTGCTGACTGTCTTCCGACTCGTTCATCGTTTCGTTACCGGCTGCTTTTACATTTTTTTCATCCATCATGTATTCCTCCTTTATATTCTGACTGATATCCTGATCAGGGTTTTCTTTACCTGTATTATAAATCAGGAGGAAACACTTGTAAATCACAACCTCAATGCATAAATTCCATGCCTTTTTCTCTCTCAGCTTTTCAATATGCGCATCAACATGGAGGCCATTCCCACAGAATAGCCGCTTGCCGCAAAGATTCCCTCTGCTTTTCTGTCTGTTACCACAAGAAGAGGAAGTTTTCCCGGATCCACGTACATCTGCCGTGCAGTCATTTCCTGATCCTTACCGAAGGTATCATAGAAAATCTCCACCTCCGGAAGGGCCTGCCGACATTTTGTCAGAGTCGGATCCTTAAGGTCTTCCGGTCCGTGTACGATAAATACAAGCAGCTCCTGGCATTTTCCGTATTCCTCTTTCAATTCCCTAAACTCATTGAGAATGTGTTCGGTGGGTTCCTTGCTCACTTCCAGCCAGCAGAGGATCCGACGCTTTCCTGCGCCTGTCAGTTCTCCAATGGAACGCATTTCACCGGACGCAGCTTTCAGCTCATAATCCGGAATGCCATGCCTGTCAAGCATGTCCGCAAGACTTGCTTCCCGCATTTCCAGCATGATTTCCCGGCAGCCGCCATGTTCCACGGAAAAATCAAAACGCTTCGCAAAAATATTTCCTGTAGGAAGCCGGTTTGCCGTGAGCAGACGATACTCTCCCGGCTCTACATCCAGCTCCAGACGCCCGTTTTCCAGACGGACATTCCACATGATCAGAGAAGAAAAGCCGTCTTCCTCCAGTTTTGCCAGCGACCAGTTCTGAAAATATCCCCAGTTGATCTCAGGATCACCGGTAAGGATCAAATGAGCATCTCTCACTGTTTCCTCTAACACTCTGACAAAGGATCCCTCTTTCCAGTACTCCGGAGAACCATCCGTCTGATCAAGCCTTGCAGGAATCCCCAGAGCTCTGGCAATTGCCACAAAGAGTACCTTCCGGGATTTTTTCTCCGCATACCCAAGTTCCAGAGCAGCCCCGGGCGTTGTATAAACGCTGATCCGTTCCCGGTCTGTCCGGGAAGACATATGTGCCTCGATCCAGTTCCGGATCTCCACCGGATTTTCGCGAAACTCTGTTTGCTGCTCATCACTGAAAAAGCCCAGAACAGCTCTGCGCCATTTACTCAATATCTCAAAAGACACACGGGGATTCCACACATAGGGAAGGAAGATTTCTTCCGGATACTGATCCCGGTATCTCTGAGCTTCCTCGTAATGCTCCTTCAGCACATCCGGATCCGCATCCTGACGGTCTTTTTCCGAAAGCACCGACATGTATTTTTCTGCTTTTTCCGGATCTTCCGGCAGAAATTCCTTTTTCCAGCGCGGGCAATAAGCTTCCGTTTTTTCTCTTCGAAGCTCCGCAGCCTCTGCGACACGCCGGTTATTGATTTCTTCCTGCTCCTTTGACACACCTTCTGATTCCTTCACAGCATCAGGCGGTGCGATCATATCAAAATCCACCCACACATCTTCCGCTCTTTCTTCTCCCAGAACGCAGATGCAGGTGTCCTCATTTCTGGTATCAATCAGGCATTCCCCGAATTCACCTTCAAAAGCCGCGGTCACATGGAGGCTTCCAAAGCCGGTTTCCAGCTCAGCCATTCCATCAGCACCGGAGGTCATTTTTGCAGCCGGAACAAACTCCGAATAATTCAGCACCTCCGCCTGAACAGAAGCCCCTTCCACCGGACAGCCATCCAGATCTTCCACGCGTATCCGAATCGTCCTGGTGGGTGCATAGCGAGAAAGCTGATTTTTCACCATGACAATCCCTTCACGTCCCACATTGCGGCCTCTGCTCTCCATCTCCGCAAAAGACCGGGAGTGTACCATCATGGCACGGGAGGAGGCATTGGTAAACCACCCTTTATCCAGAACCGGTTCCGGTTCACAGGCGCCAAGATAATGCCATTCTCCGTCACACCAGACTTCCACCCACGCGTGGTTGTCGTCACAGTGCGCCCAGACAGGCACATACACCTGACGCGCCGGAATTCCCACGCTGCGCAGAGCACTGATGGCAAACACCGATTCCTCGCCGCAGCGCCCGTATCCCTTGCGATAGATGTCCAGTGCAGAGCTGGTACGCTCATCCGTGGACTGATAAGTCACTTCCTGGGCACACCAGTAGTTTACCTCCAGGATGGCCTGCTTCATATCCAGACCGGCGATCCGGTCTTTCAGCTTTTCATAGAACAGCGTCCTGCAGGGTTTGATCTCCTCTTCGTTGATTCGGTAATACAGAACTTCCCCCAGAAATACATCCTCCGGAATCCGCTCCCTCCATGGACAGCTATTCCAGAGATGAACTCCCTGCCGCGCAAAATCCACAAAGACCTCCGGCGAATAATTCCCCACATCGCTGTAGGGCATATTTCCGTAAAAAAATTTCATTGCCAGTGCCGTATCTTCATCCAGAACGGAAAGTTCTTTTTGAATTTTTCCGGAAGGACCAGGCAGGTTCTGACAGAATGTGTCAAAATCCCGAATGATCCTGTCTCTGTTTTTTTCCAAAAACATGTCAGATTCTCCTTTTCTCTGTTACAATTCTTCCAACACCCGGCACGCCTGCCGGATCTTTTCCTGTTCGGTTCTGATGATCTCAAACTCACTGATAGAAGGAACGCCCATACTTACGCCTTCTTTACGATACACCATCATGCTTTCCAGATTCTGTTTTCCTGACATGTGGAATGCATGGGCCCCGGTATAAGGCTGTATCTGCCGGATCGTTTCCGCATCCACACCGCTGCCCACTTGAATAGTGATGATTCCATCCTCCAGCTCCACAAGCTTCTTTATCGTGTCTCTTCCATCCAGACAGTGATTTTTCTGTCCGGAGGTAAGAATGGTACGGATCCCCAGCTCCTTTGCCTGCTCCATGGCCTCAAACGGGTCCACACAGACATCAAATGCCCTGTGCAGAGTCACCGACATCTCTCCGGCCTCTTCCATAAGGATTCTCATGCGCTCCATATCCAGCGTCCCGTCAGGTTTCAGAATTCCGATCACAACACCGTCCGCTCCAAGCTCCCGGAAATTACATACCTCTCTTCGAATTACCTGAAATTCATAATCTGTATAGCAAAAATCCCCGAACCGCGGGCGAATGAGAACGTGCGTACAGATATCGGAATGTTCCCGGATCTCCTGAAAAAGGCAGGGACTTGGCGTCGTGCCTCCAATTATCAGACTGCTGCACAGCTCCAGCCTTGTGGCGCCTCCGCACTGTGCCTCCAGCGCGGACTCTACAGAATCCACGCAGGCTTCCAAAATATAGTTTTTCATATTTTCACCAAACCTGTTCTGCCGAAAAGTACCTTCGTACCATCAGCCTGCTATTTGACTTTCATTTCAGCTTCTTCCGGCGCACAGAAAATACATGGAAGTCACGCCTGCGCCGGTTGCTCCTTTACTCTGATATTCAAACACCGGAGGATCCACCCAGGCGGTACCCGCAATATCCAGATGAAGCCAGGGGATATTTTCCGCAAATGCGCGGACAAACAGGCCTGCCGTGATCGTTCCGGCAAATTGCCCTCCGAAGTTTTTTATATCCGCGATCTCACTTTCGATCATCCGCTCATATTCCGCATAAATCGGAAATCGGAGATATCGCTCTCCCGACATCCCATATGCCTGCTCAAATTCCCGGAAAAACTCTTCCTGATCACAGAGTGCACCTGCAGCCCCGAACCCAAGGCTGGAACACACCGCACCTGTAAGCGTGGCAATGTCCACCACCCTGTCCACATGTTCCTTTCGAACAGCATACGCCACAGAGTCCGCCAGGATCAGGCGTCCCTCCGCATCCGTATCCAGGATCTCGATCGTCTTTCCGCCAAAGGAAGTGATCACGTCTCCCGGCAGCATGGATCCGTCAGAAAGCCGGTTCTCTGCCATGGGAATCAGGCCCACAACGTTGACCGGAATCCTGTTTTTTGCCAGCGCAAAAACGGCACCCGCCACAGCCGCACCGCCTGCCATATCACCCTTGATCCCCTTCATGGAAGCCGACGATTTCAGGCAGTAGCCGCCGGAATCCACCGTTACACCTTTTCCCACCAGACCGGTGATCCTGCTGTCCCCGGGATTTCCCCTGTATCGAATGATACAGAGATAAGGCGGATTGGCGCTGCTCAGTCCTACCCCGAGAATGGCGTTCATTCCGAGTTCCTGCATTTCTTTCACATCCAGTGCCTGGATCTCCGCCGGAGTTTCCGGAGAAAGGCCTGCAAAAAGCGTTTTCACCTCTTCCAGAAAATCTGCCGGATGAAGAAGATTTCCCGGACGATTTGTCATATTTCTCGCCCAGATGATTCCTTCCGCCAAGGCTTCCGTTTCTCTTACGATTGCTTCTGCCTCTGAGGGAATCCCTGTAAGTTCCATCGTCCATTCCTTCTTTGCCCTGGCAGGATAGCGCTCCGGCTCATAAGCCCCCAGAAGCATTCCCTCCACAGCATCCCTTACATAGTCGGAGCCCTTCTGCTCCACAAGCGTCTTCAGATCCGCTGAGAATGCAGGCTCCCTGCATTCTTTTACTGCCTTTGCAAAAAATTCCTTAATCTGAACTCTGTCCGAACATTCCCAGTCACAGCCTGACGTCAGTGACGGAAGACTGCTGGTGCTGACTAATCGTATCATTTCCCGTTCCTCTTTTCGTTTTGAATAGTTTCCGTTCTCCGGTTAATAAAGCTGTACGCCTGACATATCCAGGCTTTCCAAAGTGGCAGGGTCCGGAGTTTCATCTGTCACGATTGC
>CAMBYR010000090.1 GCA_945872375.1 uncultured Blautia sp.
AGATACATACTGGGATAATTTGGATTTCAGGTTCAGTCTGTCGCCTTCACCGGTAACAAGCTCAACTTTGCCTTTGCAGCTATCAATTACTTTGAAAAATTTGTCTATGTCTTTAATATTGGATACTTTCATCTTTATTCTCCCTTCTTAACTCACATTCTATACGTTTCGCGCACATTATAACCCATGATTTCCAAAAATGCAATCCTTTCTTTTGGAAAAAATTTCAACAGGCTTATATTAATACAGGAAAATTCCAACTCCATATGGTGCCAGAGGATATTCAAAGGAGAAATCGCGGTTATCGCATTCCTGTTTCTCCGCTTTATATGCCACCGGTTTATCCAGCATTCCCTTTTCATTCATGATCAGGCGATACTGTTTCTTTTTGGGCACGCCCACACGATAATCCGTACGTTCCACCGGTGTGAAGTTGCATACCACCAGAATATTGTTTCTCTTTGTAGGAGATTTGCGGACAAAGCTGAAAATACTTCTGTCTCCGTCATCGGCATTGATCCACTCAAATCCCTCCGGTGTATTATCCATTGCATAAAGAGCCGGATATTTTTTATACAGGTGAAGAAGCTGCTTCACATAGCTCTGAAGATCCTTGTGATTGTCCTCGCCCAGCAGATACCAGTCAAGCTCCCTCTCCTCGCTCCATTCTCTGAGCTGTCCGAATTCCTGTCCCATAAACAGAAGCTTTTTGCCCGGATGTGCCATCATGAAAGTATAGGCTGCCTTCAGATTCTTAAATTTATCATCCAGATAACCCGGCATCTTGTTCAGCATGGAGCATTTCAGATGCACAACTTCATCATGAGAGAGTACCAGGACAAACTTCTCGCTGTAGGCATACATCATGGAGAAGGTCATCTTATTGTGGTTATATTTACGGAAATACGGATCCAGCTTCATGTACTCCAGGAAGTCATTCATCCATCCCATATTCCATTTCAGGGAGAAACCAAGTCCGCCGTCCTCTGCTTTTCCGGTTACCATCGGCCATGCCGTAGATTCCTCTGCGATCATGACAGTACCCTTGTTTCTTCCCAGTACAACCGAATTCAGATGTCTGAACAGTTCGATTGCTTCCAGGTTTTTGTTATCGCCGTATTTATTGGCAACCCACTGTCCATCCTGTTTGCCGTAATCCAGATACAGCATGGAAGCCACCGCATCCACGCGGAGACCATCTACATGGCATTCTTCGATCCAGTAAAGAGCATTGGCGATCAGGAAATTCTTAACCTCCGGACGTCCGTAATTGTAAATTTTGGTTCCCCAGTCCGGATGCTCACCCTGCCTTGGATCCTGGTGTTCATAAACAGCCGTTCCGTCAAAATTTGCAAGTCCATGCGCATCCTTCGGGAAGTGTGCCGGAACCCAGTCCAGAATAACACCGATTTTATGTTTATGGAGATAATCTACCATATATTTAAAATCCTGCGGCGTTCCGTAACGGGAAGTCGGTGCATAATAGCCGGTAACCTGATAGCCCCAGGAACCGTCAAACGGATGCTCCGCGATGCCCATCAACTCTACATGAGTATATCCCATTTCCTTTACATATTTTGCAAGTTCACGGGCAAATTCACGGTAATTGTAAAAGCCTTCTTTATTTTCATCTGTGGAGGTATGTTTCTTCCAGGAACCCGGATGTACCTCGTAAATGGACATGGCGCTGACTTTCTCATCAAAATCCCTGCGGTTCTCCAACCACTGATCGTCGTTCCATTTATAGGAAATATCTGCTACTCTGGAAGCCGTTCCCGGACGCATCTCAGACTGGAAAGCATAGGGATCCGCTTTGTAAAGCTGTTCTCCATGCATTCCCACAATATAGTACTTATACAGATCGCCCACCTTTGCGCCTGGAACAAACACTTCGAACACACCCACAGATCCTGTTTTTACCATGGGGTTTGCTTCATTGTCCCAGTTATTAAAATCTCCGATAACAGAAACAGACTGTGCATTTGGCGCCCATACCGCAAAATAAACACCCTTTTTCCGCCCTGATGTCGTGGGATGTGCACCAAGCTTTTTGTAAATATCATAATGTGTTCCCTGACCAAACAGATACTGATCCAGATCTGTAAATTCCAATTTCTTTCCCATGATTATACCTCCCTTTTTTTCCGTGTTTTCTGTCTGCCGGATTTGATATTTTATACTGAAAGAAATTTGTCAGAATGAAAGAATTTTGCTTTCATTTGGCTGAAGCACCATACGAATCATACCGTTTTCTTCCTGAACGTCAGTATCATCCGTAAGGCTTATATAAGTCTTTCCATGAGCGGGCACCCGCACGGAAAGCTCAGCTTCTTTATCATCATTATTTACCGCCACAATTACGCCATGTTCATCCAGCGCTCTGGCAAATGCATACTGACGGTTTGTCAGGAGAAGCTCCTGATAAGATCCGTTCGCCAGTTCCGGATGCTCTTTATGTATTTTTCCAAGAGTACGGATCCATTCCAGAAGCTTGGGATCCGGCACCTCCTTCAGTGTTTCCTTCAGATTCACTGCCGGACGGAGAGGATCGTCGTTTCCGCCCTCCTTACGTCCCTGGATGCCCCATTCAGAGCCATAATATATGGACGGGATACCAGGCAATGTAAACAGAAGCGTATAAACCGGATAAATATGCTCCGGAACATTCAGTTTGGAGGCGATTCTGTCCACATCGTGATTATCCACAAAGGAATACAGCTTCATTCCCCTGTAGATGCCGCCATTCTGGTCGAATTCTCTTCGGATGGTATGTGCGATCTCAAAATAGTTGTGATCATTGTGACCGGAATACAGTCCTTTGTGAAGCTCGTAGTTCGTAACACTGTCAAGCATCTGCGGTTTCACATACCGGCTGTAGTCGCCATGGATCACCTCGCCCATCAGCCAGAAATCTTCTTTTTTCCCGCTGGTAAACCGGCGCATATCCTCCATGAAGGAAAACTCCAGACAATCGGCACAGTCCAGACGGATCCCGTCAATGTCAAATTCGTCGATCCAGAATCCAATCACATCCAGAAGATAATCTCTTACCTGAGGCTCCCGGAGGTTCAGATTTGCAAGCTCAAAACAGTTTCGCCAGGCTTCATAGCCGAAGCCGTCATTATATGGAGAATTCCATCCGAAATTAATTCCCTTGTACCAGCAGCAGTAGGGAGAACGTTCCCTGATTCGCTGAATATCCTGAAATGCAAAAAACTCACGTCCTGTATGGTTAAATACACCATCTACCACAACACGAATGTCAAGTTCATGTGCCTTCTGAACAAAATGTTTAAAATCATCATTGTCTCCCAGACGTCTGTCCACCAGCCTGTAGTCTCTGGTATCATAACCGTGCGAGGTAGACTCAAATAAAGGCCCTATATAAATCGCTGTACATCCCAACGATGCAATATGAGGCAGCCACTCCTCCAGTGCGGGAAATCTGTGTGTGATTTCCTCCTGTTCATTTCTTCTCGGTGCCCCTGTCATTCCTATCGGATACATGTGATAAAAAACCGCTTCTTCAAACCATCTGCCCACTACGATGTCCCCCTGTTATTGCCAAAAAATCCCTTCGTTATTTTCACGGACTTTTAGCTTCTAAATCTTTTTTATTATACCAATATGCACAGTTTTCGTCAATTAAAAGCTATGATTATCGTTTATTTTGAGCAAAAAAAGAGGATCCTCCGATTTTCTTTCGTGAAGATCCTCTGTCATATCCGGGCTTATCTACTGCCCGTCACTGTATACGCTTTCATCCTCTGAACCGTCTGACAGTTCTCCTGACTCCTCCCAGCTTCCGTCGGAAAGCTCTTCGGAGGATGCTTCTCCATCAGATACAGCATCCGATCCGGAGTCTGTGCTGCCCATGTTGTAGCCTGCCACTTCTCCGTTTGCCAGAGACGAATCCCAGAAATCGGAATAGGACGCATTCTGAAGTGTGACGCCCTTTGCCTCGGCAAGCTCGCTGACTGTTACAAGTTTGTAGCCCTGTGCCACCAGATCCGGAACGATTCTCTTGATCGCTTCTGCAGATGCCTGATGAATATCATGCATCAGAATGATCGTCCCGTCTGTAAGGTCCCCATTCAGGACCATGTCGTAATCCGCCTGTACATCCCTCAGCTTCCAGTCAAGGGAATCCAGCGACCACATAAAGAAGGGCTTCTGTACCGTATCGATGACATCCTGATTCCATTCTCCATAAGGTGCCCTTGCCACTGTCGATGCCTGTCCGCAGGCTTCGATCAGAGCAGCATCCGTGTCGGCAAACTGTTTTGCCACGCTGTCCAGACCAATGGTTACCAGAGTCATGGGGTGATCCCAGGAATGGCTTCCCAGTTCACAGCCAATGGCCTTCATTCTCTGTACGACCTCCGGATACAGTCCCACATTCTGCCCCAGCATAAAGAAGGTTGCATGGGCATTGTTTTCCTCCAGCACATCCAGAATTCCGTCCGTATACTCTCCCGGTCCGTCGTCGAAGGTCAGGGCCAGCATAGGCCGGCGAATATCCGGATTATAAGATCCGTCATCATTAAAGTAATAATCTTTTACACCCTTTGTGACCCAGCCTGTCTGCATATACCCATTTCCGTCAAAGCAATAGGTCACACCGTCGATTTCCTGAAAACCTCCGGTATAATATGTATGGTCCGCATTCTGATACCAGCGGCCGTTTTCGTCCTCGTGCCATCCCGGCGTAAGGACCGATGCCTTGCTCACATCTCCCTGACCTTTCAGCGGCTGACGCACTGCAGCATTGGGATCTGCTGCGGCAACCTGTGCCTGAACTTCTACCGTCTCATCCGGTTTATGGCCGCCCACCCGGTCGATGATTGGAAATATGATGCCTCTTACCACGAACACAGCCAGCAGTACGAAGGCCACCGCATATGTGGCAAGGCGCATATATCTCCGCCTGCGAAGCTGCTGCTGCTTTTTCCGCATCCTCTCTCTGTATCGATTTTTATCCATCTTTGTATCTCCATTTCATTATTATACGATCTGCATCCTTCCCTGATCAGGATGCGTTTCCTTTTTACAAAACCATCTTACCCTGTTTTCCGGATAAATACAATACTTCTTTTATATATTATTACAATACTTTTATTAACTTCAGTTCCGGAGTCACCAGAAGAAGGTCTGCTTCCTTTCCCGGGGTCACAGAACCGACCTCTTCATAGATACCAATGCTCTTTGCCGGATTTCTTGTGGCCGCAAAAACAGCATCTGCCATGGGCACACCAAAGGAAACTGCCTTGCACATACAATCGTAAAGATTGGTCGCAGAGCCGGCGATCGTTCCATCCGCAAGGGTCGCTTTCCTGTCCTTGACTGTAACAGCCTGTCCGCCCAGCTCATACTGTCCGTTTGCCATACCCGTAGCCATCATGGAATCACTGATCAGGATCACTCTTTCATTTCCAAACATCCGGAATGTGGCTCTTACGACCGAAGGATGAATGTGCAGTCCGTCACTGATCAGCTCCACCATGCAAAGCGGATCATCTGAGGCTGCGCCGATCAGCCCGGGATCCCGGTGTCCCAGAGGCTGCATGGCATTATAAAGATGCGTCACATGGTGGGCACCCCGCCGCATGGCCTCTGCTGCCGTACCATAATCTGCTGCCGTATGTCCCAGAGAAATGCAGACCTCTTCATGAACTTCATCAATAAAATCCATCGCACCTTCTGTATTCGGTGCAAGGGTCACAAGCTTCACCATGTTTCCGGAAGCTTTATTCAGATCCCGGAAAAAGCCGGCATCCGCTTTCCGGATATGCGTCTCCACATGCGCCCCCTTTTTCTTTGGATCCAGAAACGGCCCTTCCATATTGATTCCGCGGATCACTGCTCCGTCTTCTGTTCCTGCAGCTTCTTTTGCCGTGGCAAAGATAGACTTCAGTTCTTCTGCAGGAAGCGTCATGGATGTTGGGCAATAGGATGTGATACCGCAGCTTTTTTCATACTTCAGAATTGTTTTCAGCCCTTCCGTATCCGCATCGGAAAAATCATGTCCGAAGGCGCCATGGCTGTGGATATCCACAAGCCCCGGAAGAACCAAAAGCCCATCCGCCTGAATTTCCGAAGGATCCGTCACCTGCGCTTCTGATGCCACGATCCTGTGATTTTCAATAAACACATCTTCTTTTCGAAATGTACCATCTTCTTTAAAAACCATTCCATTTCTGATAATCATTGTTTTCCTCCCTGAATAGTTACCATCACTCTTCAATTTCTGCCGTATCTGCATCGGATTCATCCGGCTCTTCCGCACCGTCCGCCGGTTCTTCCGACTCCGTTTCTGCTCCGGATGCTCCATCTGACGGGACTTCTCCTGCCACGTCCTTGTCTCCGTCAACACCTGTCAGTCCGCCATTGGTCACCTGATTCGCTACTTTTGCATTTTCCACAATAAACTGTTCCACACGGATCAGTCCAATTGTTTCATCGACTGCCACCTGTCCGTACATATCGATCAGATCTGCCAGATCCTTTGCGCCATAATCTGCTATGATCTGATTCTGAATTTCCAGGCACTCCGGATCCGAAAGACTGATTCCCTCCGCATCCATGATTCCCTGAATGATCAGGTTCTGTTTCACTTTATATTCTGCATACTGCTGGCATTCTTCCTCAAAGGCTTCCTGGGTATACCCCTGAGCTTCCACAAACTCTTCCAGCTTCATTCCTGCCTGATCCGCATAAATCTGCACCTGTTTTTTGAATTCTTCAATGCAGGCATTAATTTCCTTTTCCGGGAATTCTATGATTTCAGAATTATCCAGAACTGCACTCCATCCGGCACTGTACAGATTGTACATTGCCGACTGCTCCGCACTCTGCTCCATCTGCCCACGGATACCCTGTCTGTATTCTTCCACATTGGCATATTCCGTGTTCGAAGCCACCCATTCATCGGTAAGTTCCGGCACCTGGCTGAGCTTTTTCAGCGTAATCTGAAATACTACGGCTTTTCCGGCCATTTCCGGATAATAGTCCTCCGGGAAAGTGAGGGAAACATCCCTTATTTCCCCTGTTTTCATACCTACAATGCCATCTTCAAAGCCCGGTACCATCATTCCGTCACCAAGTGTCAGCTCATAATCGCTTCCGGTTCCGCCGCTGAATTCCACGCCGTTTTCCGTTCCGACATAGTCAATGGTCACGATATCGCCATTCTGCGCCTCTGTATTTTCATCTGTCACGGGCTCAGCCATATTCTTCAGTTCATAGCCGATCTGGATTTCCACATCATCATCGGTGATCTCCTGTACTGTTTTTTCCAGTGAAATTCCCTTGTACTCACCAATTGTAATGTATTTGTCAATGTCCTTTACCGAAACAAGGCGTGTTTCTTCTTCCGTATTTTTTTTGCTGTCCTCTTTATCGGAAGCAGCTTCTGTCTTTGTATTTTCTTCTTTTTCTGCGGAATCATTTCCGCAGCCTGCTGCTAAAATCGTACACATGACAAGAACTGCAAGAAATACTTTCTTTTTCATAATCATCTATTCCTCTCTATGGTAATCTGTTTCTAGGCCATTCAGCCGATGCTTTTCTCTGAATTGTGCGCCTGTCCCGCATCTGCTTTTTCCTGTTACTGTTCACTCCGTTCAGTAACGCGCTCCGCGATGCACAGAAATTATGCAA
>CAMBYR010000091.1 GCA_945872375.1 uncultured Blautia sp.
GTGAGCAGGTAGCCAAGGTAACAGGAACAAATAAGGATGATACTTCTGTGCGGAAGCCTGTGCAGAGGAAAGAGATCAAGGTATATCCAAACGATCCATGCCCGTGCGGAAGCGGTAAAAAATATTAACTGTGCTGCGGACGCTCTGCTGCAATAGTCTTATTTGACACATTGGGGTATTTAAGTGTAAAAAAAATAAGGAGACGGTCATATGAGAACAGATTTGGAAAACACACAGGACAATCCCAGGCGCAGAACGGTACCGGCTCAGCAGGGCGGAGGAGATGCAGAGCGCCAGAGAAGAAGAGCCGAGAGGGAGCGGAATGCTCAGGCACAGCAGAACAGAGAGAGAAAGATTCTGATTGCCGGGGCTGCGCTGGTTCTTCTTGTTGTCATCCTGATTTTTTCTGCTGGAAAGGGCTGGCAGAGCAGAACGGATAAAAAGCTGATTGAAAATCTGAACAAATCCAATACGGAGCTTCAGACCCAGATTCAGGAGCTGAAGAAAGAAAATGAGGATCTTCAGAAAACAGTAACGGATCTGCAGGCAAAAGCAGCAGAGGATACAACTGCAGGACAGAGCGGTACAGTCTCCGGCAGCAGCACGCATACGCTTGAAAGTACCTATAATTTCCGTGCAGAGCCAAGTGAAGACGCAGAAATTCTGACTGAGATCGAAGAGGGAAGCACTGTGGAGATCGTGAAGATCGGAAGCGATGGCTGGGTACAGATAAAATATAATGGAACGACCGGATATGCAAAATGCGGGGACGAGCTGTCCGGAACAACCATGGGCAGCACTGCAGGAACCAGCAGTCCAGAAGATTCCGAAGAAGAATAGACAGAAACCGGGGAAGATTTTCCCCGGTTTTTTGCATAAAACGGCCTCCGGATGTATATGCTGATAAGAGTGACGGAAGAAGGAGGAATGGAAGATGTGGGGAATTCTTGTTGCGGTTGTGTCCGGTATCCTGATGAGTGTGCAGGGAGTATTTAACACAGAGGTCACCAGACAGACCAGCCTCTGGGTATCCACCGGATGGGTACAGCTTTCTGCTTTTGGAGTATGCGTACTGACGTGGCTGTTTACGGGACGGGACAGCATCGCGGCTCTCTGGAGCGTGGACCAGAAATACACTCTTCTGGGAGGGGTGATCGGGGCGTTTATCACAGTGACAGTGATTCAGAGCATGAGTGCGCTTGGCCCGGCCAGGGCTGCCATGCTGATCGTCATCGCCCAGCTTGCGGCGGCTTATCTGATCGAGCTTTTCGGGCTCTTTGGGGTGGAACGCCAGCCTTTTGAGTGGCAGAAGGTTCTGGGACTGCTGATTGCGGCTGCAGGAATTGTTATTTTTAAGTGGCAGAAATAACAAAAGAAAAGTATTGTAAAAAATGTAATAATTCGTTAAAATAAGACATGGTTCTGTATGAGAAACGGGAAACTGCCGGAAAATAAAAAAGGGAGTGAACCGTAGAACTTTGAAAAAAACAGGAAAATCATGTGGCATCTGCAGGGGAATGGCAGTGCTGCTTTTGCTCTTTTTGCTGACAGGCTGTCAGGGGCGAAATGCAGAATTTCTGAAAGGAGAACTGCTGACAGCAGGTGAGACAGATAGAAATGAAGAGCTGCCCGAAGAAACGACGGCAGAGATTATTCCGGAGGAAAAAGGTCAGGAAGAGATACAGGTGACGATACTTCCGCCTTCCGAAGAACCGGAGATCTATGTGGATGTCTGCGGAGCGGTGGAGGTTCCGGGTGTTTACAGGCTGAAGGCCGGAAGCCGTGTATTTCAGGCTGTAGAGGCGGCGGGCGGTATGCGTTCGGACGCCTCCGGACATTATGTGAATGGAGCCGGGGTGCTTTCGGACGGACAGCAGATTTACATCCCCACAAAAGAAGAGATGGAGAATCAGCCGCTGCCATCGGGCCGGGAGGAAGCCAGGGAAGAAGTTCCGGCAGAAAACGCTGCGGAACAGAAGATCAACCTCAATACAGCAGGAGAGGATGAGCTTACGGCCCTTCCGGGGATCGGTGTCTCCAAAGCCCGGGCGATTCTTGCGTACCGGCAGGAAAACGGCGGATTTTCCTCAGTGGAAGAAATACGGAATGTACCGGGAATCAAAGACGGCACATTTAATAAGATAAAAGATTATATTTCAGCAGAATAAGGAGAAGATGAATGAGCAGGAAAGTTTTGGTAGTGGATGATGAGAAGCTGATCGTAAAAGGAATTCGTTTCAGCCTGGAACAGGATGGAATGGAAGTAGACTGTGCATATGACGGCGAGGAAGCCGTTGAGAAAGCCAGAGAAAACAAATATGATATTATTCTTCTGGATCTGATGCTGCCGAAAATGGACGGCCTGGAGGTCTGCCAGCAGATCCGCGAGTTTTCCAATGTTCCCATTGTCATGCTCACTGCCAAGGGAGAGGATATGGACAAGATCCTGGGACTGGAATATGGAGCAGACGACTATATTACAAAGCCATTCAACATTCTGGAAGTAAAGGCAAGAATCAAGGCCATCATGCGCCGTGCCGGAGCAGACCATGAAGAAAAGGAAAAAGCAAAGACCGTTCAGGCGGGAGACCTGAAGCTGGACTGCGAGGGAAGACGCGTGTTCATTGCAGGAAAGGAGATCAACCTGACTGCCAAGGAATTCGATGTGCTGGAGCTGCTTGTGTTTAATCCGAACAAGGTCTACAGCCGTGAAAACCTTCTGAATATTGTATGGGGCTATGAATATCCCGGTGATGTACGAACTGTGGATGTACATATCCGAAGACTTCGTGAAAAAATTGAAGCAAATCCCAGTGAACCCAAATATGTGCACACCAAGTGGGGTGTGGGCTACTATTTCCAGGTATAGTGTATGAAAAAACGCGGTAATTTTTTGAAAAGTCTGCGTTTTCGTATCCTGATCATCCTGATTATCCTGGGAATTGTGCCGAGTGTGCTGGTGACGGCTATGGTGATCGCCAATTACGAGGATCAGGCCATCGACATTCGGGTCAGTGCCGTCCGAAACCAGTGTGATATTCTGTGCAATCTGATCATCAAAGAAAATTATCTCAATGACTCCAGCTCGCAGGCTGTTAACAGCAAGCTGGAGTTATTGTCTAATATCTACGGCGGCCGGCTTCTGCTGGTTGACAGGGATTTCAGGATCGTAAAGGATACCTACGAAATAGACGCAGGAAAGATTATGTTGTCTCCGGAGATCATCCGGTGCTTTAAAGGAGAAAATGACCAGGGGTATACCAGGAAAAAACAGATGCTGGAGATTGCCGTTCCGATCAGAAGTCCGGAGGTGCAGCAGCTTCAGGGAGCCATGCTGGTGACCTTTTCCTGCAGTGAGATCATGGCAACCATCCGGGAACTGGAGCAGAAGGGTGTGATGATCATTGCGATCATCGTTGCCCTGGCAATTTTCTTTGGCTATATTCTGTCAACGATTCTGGTGAAACCCTTTGCAAGAGTTACAAAGTCCATCGAGGATCTGACAGATGGCTATCAGACGGAAAATATTTCCGTGCCGGACTATACGGAAACCGTTCTGATCACCGATGCATTCAACAAAATGGTGACGCGAATGAGAGTGCTGGACGAATCCAGGCAGGAATTTGTTTCCAATGTGTCTCATGAGCTGAAAACGCCGCTCACCTCCATGAAGGTCCTGGCAGATTCCCTGGTGGGCCAGTCCGGTGTGCCGGAGGAACTTTATCAGGAATTTATGAGGGATATTACAGAAGAGATCGACCGTGAGAACAAGATTATCACAGACCTTCTGACCCTTGTGAAAATGGACAAAAAAACAGCGGAGCTTACGATCTCGCATCTGGACATCAACCAGCTTCTGGAGTCCATTCTCAAGCGGCTTCGACCGATTGCGGACAAGCGCAGCATTTCCCTGATCCTGGACAGCTTCCGCCCGGTGGAGGCAGATGTGGACGAGATCAAATTTACCTCGGCGATCAGCAATCTGGTGGAAAACGGGATAAAATACAATGTGGATGAAGGATGGGTGCGCGTTTCTCTGGATGCCGATCACAAGTATTTTTATGTGACGGTAGCAGACTCCGGGCTTGGTATTCCGGAGGATTCCATCGACAGGATTTTTGAACGATTTTATCGTGTGGACAAATCTCATTCCAGGGAAATCGGCGGAACAGGACTGGGTCTCGCCATCACAAGAAGCAGTATTACCATGCATCATGGTGTGATCAAGGTGTTCAGCAAAGAAGGCGAGGGAACCACTTTTTCCGTGAGAATTCCGTTGTCATACATTCCGTAGGAGGTGCAGAAGTGAAAAAAAAGAGAAGCATGATCCTGATTTTCCTTCTGCTTGCGCTCTGCCTTACAGGGTGCTCCATTGTTGTGGAAGAAAAGACGGATAAAGAAGAGAAAACCAGCGAGTACAGCATATATTCGCTGAACAGTGAAGAAACAGAGCTTGTAAAATCCGAATATTTTCCGGAGGAAGAAACTGCGGATTATATGGTCAGGGATCTGATGCAGCGGCTGGGAAACAAGTCTCCGGATAATAAACAGATTTCTCTGCTTCCTGCAGAGGTGAAGATCAATTCCTATGAAATACAGGGTGATGTGCTGATTATTACTTTTAATAAGGGATACTCCAAGATGAGCAGGGCAAAAGAGATCCTGGTGCGCGCGGGAATCGTCCGGAATTTTACCCAGATTTCAGGAATCCGTGCGGTGCGTTTTATGGCAGGCGATACGGAGATCGTTGATTCCAGAAATCAGCCCATGGGCGAAATGACTGCCGATATGTTTGTGGATTATTCAGGAGAGGATCTGGAATCCTATCGCTATGATACGTTTATCCTTTATTTTACGGATAAAACGGGGACAAAGCTTGTGGAAGAACAGAGGAATGTCTATTATAAGAAAACACTTCCAAAAGAAAAGGTGGTTCTGGAGCAGCTGGCAAAGGGACCAATGGTAAAGGGAAATTATCCGGTGATTCCGGACAGTGCACAGACGCTGGGCGTTGTGACGGCAGACAATGTGTGCTATGTCAATATGGACGGCAGCCTCCGGGATTACGCACTGGAGGTTTCCGAGGAGGTATCGGTTTATGCCATCGTCAATTCGCTGCTGAATGTCTGTGCGGCGGAAAAGGTTCAGATCTCCATAGAGGGTGATTCCTCCGGAACCTTTGGCGGAGAAATGCCCCTTTACAGTTTTTATCAGAAAAATGAGGAACTGGTGGAAAAAGCTGCCGGCTGATGTGTCCGGAAACCGGCATATGTACGGTTTTTTGGAAAGCCGGGGAAAGGAGTGCCGTGGGAAGACGCCCGGTATGTCTGTTCTGTATGCTTCTGATGCTGGTTCTATGCCTGGCGGATATTTCGGGGATTCCCCTGATCAGGGGAAATCCGCTCCCGGAATCTCTCAAGGACTGGATAGAGCGGCATCCGGATGCTGTTATCTGCGGGGAGGTACAGCAGGTTACGGAATCAGATTTTTCCCAGTCTGTCTATCTGAAACAGGTGCAGTTGTCTGTTCCGTCGGAACAGGCGGCTGCCTCTTTCGAAAAAATTTCCATTGAAAATGTACGTGTATATCTGAAAAAATCCGAAAAAGCATCGGAATTAACTGCAGGAAGTAAAGTAACCGTTTCCGGCAGTCTTTTTCGTGTGCCGAAAATGCGGAATCCGGGGGAATTTGACAGTCAGCAGTATTACGCGTGCCGGCATATTTACTATTTTATGAAAAACGGGATCATTCAGGAAATCCTGCCGCCGTCGGGAGGATACCGGCAGATGCTTCTGGATGTGCGGGAGCACTTTTTGGGGATTTACGGGGAAGCGGCGGGAGATGACAGTGCCGTGTTTGAGGCGATGGTCCTTGGAAAAAAGGAAAACCTGGATGAGGATACCAGGATGCAGTATCAGCTTGCCGGGATCATTCATATTCTGGCCATTTCAGGTATGCATATCATGATGATCGGAATGGGACTGAATCAATTGCTTCTGAAAATGGGGGCAGGGCTGTTCTGCTCCGGAATGATCTCTGTGGGCTTCATGATCCAGTATGGGGTGATGACGGGAGGAAGCGCAGCGTCCATGCGTGCAGTCTGCATGTTTCTTCTTCTGTCAGGCGCACGCCTGCTGGGAAAATGCTACGACAGCCTTACTGCACTTGCGGTCTCGGCGCTGCTTCTGGTGCTCAGTGCTCCGGCAAACCTCTGCAGCAACGGATTCCTGCTGTCTTATGGAGCTGTTCTCGGGGTGCATGCCGGTTCGGTTCTGCAGAGAGGGTTTGGAAAAAAACGAAAATGGCTGCAGCCGTTTCTGGCCTCCGTGGGGGTGCAGCTTGCCACCCTTCCGGTGATTTTGTATTTTTATGGGGAAGCTTCTGTTGCCGGACTGCTCCTCAATCTGGCCGTGGTGCCTACGGTGAGTGTGGTGCTGGCAAGCGGCGTTCTGGGCGGGATTCTTGGCCTGTTCTGGATGGAAGGGGCGAAGCTGGCAATGATTCCGGGCAGAGTTCTGCTGTATTTTTATGATCGGGGCTGCAGTCTGGCTTCAGAATTTCCCTGGTGTACCTGGACTGCCGGAAGACCGGAATTCTGGCAGATGGGGATGTATATCCTGTGCCTGCTGGCGGCGCTTTATGGCCTTTGGAAGGCTTCGGAAAAAGAGATGACCGGAAGGAGAGGACTTTTGGTGAAGGCAGGCTGTATGATGCTGATTTTTCTTGGCATCGCCTTTTTGCCAAAACGCCCGGAGAAAGGGCTCTCTATCACCTGCCTGGATGTGGGACAGGGGGATGCCATTGTGCTGGAAACCTCCGAGGGGGCCGGCTTTCTGATCGATGGAGGAAGCAGCAGCCAGAAACGGGTGGGAAAGTATCAGATTCTTCCTTTTCTGAAATACCGGGGGATTTCCCGGCTGGATGGGATCCTGATCTCCCATGGGGATCAGGATCATATCAGCGGAATTATCGAGCTTCTGACGTTTATGGAAAAGCATACAGCGGCTATTCGGGCAGACCGGCTGATCCTGCCGAAGCTGAAGGAATATGGGGACGGTATTCAGGAGCTGATCCGTCTTGCGGAAAAAGTGGGGATGAAGGTGGAATATGCCCTGGCCGGTGACTGTATCCGGGCAGGAGAGCTGCAGATCTCGATTCTCTGGCCGGCTGACGGGAGCAGCGGAAAAAATGTCAATGAAGAGGGGCTTGTGGCAGAAGTGGCCTACGGGAATTTTAAGGGATTGTTTACCGGGGATATTGGTCTGGAAACGGAAAAGAAGCTGCTTCCCTGCCTTTCTGATGTGGATTTTCTGAAGGTGGGGCATCATGGATCGGCAAATTCTTCCGGCAGAGAGTTTCTGGAAAAAATCCGTCCGGAGACAGGCGTTATTTCCTGTGCGGAAGAGAATTCCTACGGACATCCGTCAGCAGAGGCGGTGTCGCGTCTGGAAGAAGCAGGATGTTTCCTGGCCTATACCATGAAAGGCGGAGCGGTGACCTGCCGGACCGACGGAAGAAAATGTGTTATCTGCTCATTTCAATCTTAGTAACGAAACGGAGATGTCTGCTGGCGCAGACATTCTTATATATTATAAAAGTTGATTGCTCCGCATTTCATGCTCCCGCAATCACAACCTGTATTCGCA
>CAMBYR010000092.1 GCA_945872375.1 uncultured Blautia sp.
ACCTTCCTTCGTCTCGCCCAGTGCTTCCACCACTTCATTGGTACGGATTACATGTACCGGTGTATCTGCCTGATCCTCTGCCGTATATCCCATACGGTAAGCATTGATTTTGGCTCCGGTTCCCTCCACATCAGAAATATCCAGTTCAATTCTCACATAGTTTTCGCCTGCCATGGATTCTGTATTGAATACTGCATTTTTCAATCTGAAATCATCTGCTCCCAGAATAAAGGAGGCGCTGCTGCTTCCTTCCGGAATCTGCACAGAGGCAGAAATGTTAAAAGCACACTGGGAGGCCGCATCCAGCTGAAGGTCCGGCGCACCAATCATCTGTGCACCATCCCAGGATTCTTTTGTCGTATCCATAAAGGCTGTTTCAAATGTTGCAGGTTCTGACTCCAGGGTATTTCCCTCATGATCCGTAACCGTTACTTTCCAGGAATATGCAGTAACCGGCTTCAGCGTCTCGCCCCCATATTTAATCTCATTGGAAGCACTGCTTTCCACCACACCGGAATCCCACACGACAGCATCCATATCATCCGTAACCACAATCTGATAAGACTTCTGAGCTGCCCCGATGGCATCCGAATGCATCTGCCAGGAAAATGAAGGCTCTGCCTCATCCATGCCAAGAGGATTCACCATACCCTCTGTCTTCAGATTCACGATCATTGGTTCCGACTTTTCTGTCTCTGCAAATACACTGACCGGCACAGAGGTAAATGCCACTGCCAGTCCCAAAAACAATGCCCCAGCTTTTTTCCTTTTCATAGCTTCTCCTTTCATCCCTTTACCGGAATTTCCACAACATATTTTCTGCTCTCATCCCTCACTGTAACCCTGACCGTTCCTGACTTCCCGGCACGCACAATCGCCATCGCCTCTCCATAATAGGTAACGGTGTGATCATCCGTATAATTGCCCTCCACATAGGCATTGGCACTTCCCAGTCCTGCCAGCGTTCCATTTTCCACGCTTAACGACAGGCAGTGCTTCTCCATGGGCTTCCAGATACCGTTTTCGTCCGTATACTGCAGCGGAATAAATACCAGGCCTTCCGGTTTCGCAAAATCCGTCTCCGGTTTTACCTGAAGGATCGTTTCCGGCCCTGCGGTCCGCATAGTCTGTTTTCCAATGGTTTTTCCATGTTCATCATAGGATACCGCCGCAATTTCACCATCCTCATAAGCGATCTGAAAAACAGTACGGCAGTTTTTCTTCGGCATTTGCTTTTTCCCTGCGCTCTTTCCATTTACAAACAATTCTACTGTCGCTGCCCTCGCATATACCTCCACTGTGGTTGTCATTCCTGCACAGCCCCTCCATGACCAGCTCTCCAGAGCCTTTGTAAGCTGCCAGCCTGTAATGCGCAGTTTTTCCTTCTGATACACAGGCATCACTGCCATGAACGGTCCTTTTTCGCGGTCAAAAGCAACTCTCGTATAAGCCGCCTCTGCACGGGGTTTTCCCAGAAGATCGATTCTGCCGTTTCCTCCGGTCATGCGGGTGGCAGGCTTTTCACCGGCAAAATTATAATCGCTGTATTCCGCGCAGCCTTCTCCTACCTCTCCGATATAATCCATTCCTGCCCAGACAAAATCGCCGATAATGCGCGGATGCTTTTTTGCCAGCTCATAGAAAGCATAGGCATCCTTGCAGAAGGTCTCGCTTCCCAGAATCAGACGGTTGGGATATTTTTTCAGATCATGTTTATAACGGTAAATGCCGTAATTATAGCCTGCCACATCCATGTTGGCAAAGGCGTCTCTGGTTTTCACATCACAGGGATACAGCGTGGCACCACACTTCATAAAACGGTCACCCATCATGCAGGCAAGAGTGTTATAAAATTCACTTCCGACAGGCTTTTTCTTCTTGCCGTCCTGTCTCTTTTTCTCTTCTGCAGCTTTCTTTGCTGCAGCCTCCGCAGCCTTCTTCGCAGCTGCTTCCGCGTTTTTCTTTGCCTTGTCATCGCTGTAAACTCCAAACCCTATGGAGCTTAAGAAATTGAAGAAAATATTGATACCGCAGGTTACCGGGCGGGTTCCATCCATCTGATTGATATAATCCGTCATTTTTCCGGTAAGCTCGATTCCTTTTTTCTGCGCTGTCTCCGATACCTCATTTCCTGTAGAATACATAATGACACATGGATGATTGTAGTCCTTTTCCACCATATCCTTCAGATCCTGCTGCCACCAGTCCGTCATATAATTGGCATAATCATGTTCTGTCTTATGGATATACCATACATCCACATACTCATCCATCATCAGCATACCCAGGCGGTCGCAGGCATCCAGAATAGCCTTGGAACAGGGATAATGAGCGGAACGAAGGGCGTTATAGCCGTTTTCCTTCAGGATGCGAACCTTGCGTTCCTCTGCCTCCGGAAAAGCGCAGGCCCCCAGAAGACCGTTGTCATGGTGGATGCATGCTCCCCTGAGTATTACGCGTTCTCCGTTGATCGCCAGTCCGACCGTGGGGTTGTATTCCAGAAGACGAACTCCAAAGGTTTCTTCGCATACATCTTCTCCGAACAAGGCCCTGCAGGTATACAGATTTGGATGTGTACAGCTCCACAGCTTTGCATCCGGGATCTCTATCCGAAAGACAGCCGTGTTCTTTATCGCCTGCGTTTCCTCCGATATCACTCTTTTTTCTCCGTCATAAATTTCTGCCTTTACCGGGCCATCTCCCGTTGTCTTTACCGTTACTTCTATTACCGCAGGCATGAAACTCAATGTGCGGATCCGAACTCCATTCAGAGGAATGTGTTTTTCCTCGCCCACCCAGAGGTACACCGGACGGTAAATTCCGGTACCGGAATACCAGCGGCTGTTGGGCTGATCTGTATTTTTTGCAATGACACGTATTTCGTTTTCTTTTTCGAAATCTACAAAACCTTCAAGATCCACATAAAAATTCGTATAGCCGTATGGACGAAAGGCAGCCTTTTTGTCGTTTATATAAACTTCCGCATTGTGGTATACACTCTCAAATTCCAGAATTATTTTTTTCCCGCATATTCCCGGGGCAATACAAATTTCTTTTTGTATTCGTAATCTCCCCCGATGTACCATCCAATGTTTCCCTCTCCCCGGCTCTCCTCACTTCGCGGCTCAGAAATCATAGCATCATGCGGCAGAGTTACGGCAAATTCACCCTCGTTTCTGGTAAGGCATCTGCATGTCCAGTCACGGTTAAAATCTACTTTTTTCATCGCTCGTCTCCTTATTCAGTCTTGTTATAAGCTCCCATACTGACTAATGATATTCTAATCGATTCTGGTCATTTTGTGCAGAAAGCAGCGCAAAAGGCCGTTTTTTTCACGTAAATTGCACAAACTACCGTTTACCCGAGATATACAAACAAAAATCGTTACTTTTCTGATTATTGTTGATTCTCCGGAAGATAGAACTTCCTCAGAAAATATGTCGGTGTACAGCTCCATGCATGGCAGAAGCTGTTCACAGCCACTGACCCATAGGGAGACTCATACTTATTATACGGATTGTACAATTCCCAGAATGTATCTGCGCCGTCACGGATCATTTCACCCCAGTAGCGTTTCATTTCATCAAGCGCACGATCTTTTTCGTCTGAACGGATGAGCGCATCAATATAGTGATGATACATATACGGAGTGACCATACGGATTCTTGGATTCACCTCAATCGTATGCAGAATCAGTTCCCGGTTTTTCTCTTTATCAAATACTCTTGCCAGAATCATCCAGACCTGTGTTGCCCAGGATATCTGACGATCCCTGCCGCTGACAAACAGCTTCTGCTCCTCATCCCAGAAGTGCCTGATCGCAGAACGTTTCAGCTCCTGCATTTTTTCATCCAGCCACAGAATGGTTTTTTCGTCACCCATATATTCTGCCAGACGAATTCCGTACCTCATGGAATATATCAGAATTGCCAGGGAAGCCGCCTGTGTATTCAGACCTTCGCCCCAGTCCACAAAGCACCAGAATTCACCGCTTCTGTCGGGGATAACTCCCTCTTCATTTAAATAAGTCAGGCCGATCTCAATCTGTCTGATGGCAATTGGATACAGATCCTTCAGGGTTTTCTCATCTTTCGTTGCCCGGTAATAATCCAGAAGGACAGAGCCGTACAGCAGCGCATAATCAAAAAGATAGGTATCATCCGGTTCTATTTCCGGTTCCAGGAACAGGCATGCCGGAATTTTTCCCTCGTTGAATGTCAGTCCGCCGAATAAGTAAAGACAGCGTTTCACCATCTCTGTATTATGAAATGTTTTATAGTTGGCTCTCGCCTGCAGCCGCAGGTCGCCCAGCCACATTCTCCGGTCACGCTTTGGTCCATCTTCAAAGACAAGCTGCATACAGTTTTTCAAAGTACGAATGCTGACCCTGTCGATTTCCTTCAGTACCTCATCCTCCGTTTGAATCCCCGGAACTGTTTCTTCACTGACCGCAGAAACAGCCTGCGCTGTCACTCCATTGATGACCAGGGAAAACTTCAGGGACACATCCAGCACTTTTATTTCCAGATAACGAAATGCATATCTTCTTGGCAGCTCAATTTTTGCCGGCAGTACATCTACATGAAGATATTCTTCCTGGATCCAGCCTTTGCTGATCCAGCCGTTATATGAAGAAACATCCGTGTTCAGTTCATCCAGGCGTTCTGCAAATTTCAGGTATATATATGCGGGAGCATCCTGATGGCTGCCGGCAGATGCAAGATCCAGCGTTACATATCCCACATGATGATTCCCAAAATCCAGAATAACTTTCTCGTCTTTTTTCAGACGTTTCTCCTTTAACTTCTCCGGAGCTTCCTCTTCTGCTATAGCCGGTTCCGGATTCCCGTCCTGTTCCAGTGTCAAAAGCCGGACCGGTGCGATATCTGTCCTGTGCAGCTCCGGTTTCAGTTCCTCTGCAATGCTCAGAAACTCCTCATTTTTATGCACTTCAAATTCATCAAGAATGCAAACAGATGCCATAAGATTTTCCTCCTGTTTTATGATCGCTTTTTAAATAATATTACTATAGAAAAGACCCTGTTCTAACACCGCTTGCGCTGAAAAACATACCTTTTGCGTTTCGCTTTTGTCAGATACACGGAAAAATTTCCTGAAAACCGAAAAAAGCCCCGGAACCTTTACGGTTCCAGAGCCCTTCTCCTGATGAATGGTTCCTCCACTCTATTCTCTGTCAGGATCCCGTATTTTTCGGGATGCCTGTATGCATTTCCATGTACTTCACTTCTCCTGTAGTTTCTGAGCAGATCCATATCCAGCTCTGCCATGCAGATCTGTTCTTCTCCGTCCGCTTCCAGCAGGCAGGTGTCTCTGGATCCGGATAATTCTGGAAGGCAGGCAACTCCGTCAAATACGGAGGAATGTCCATTACAATCCGGCTTTCCTTCGGGGTAATTGCAGGTAGCAATCGCCATCATATTTTCATAGGCACGTCCCCGAAGCTGTGATAAACGGTTGAGCTCCATGGGACAGGCATTGGGAACCAGCACCAGTTCCGCACCCTTCAGCATTAAGATCCTTACGCTTTCAGGGAACTCTCTGTCGTAACATATCATGGAGCCAACCTTTACATTTCCGATCCCTGTATCAAGATCTGCAGTAACGCTATTTTGAGTTTTTGATTCATCACTGTAGTTTCTCCTGGTTGATTCTCTGACATTTAATCCTTTCGAGTCCGGATTCTGTAATCACATTCCGCGCACATCCTGTATCATAACACATAACGTCAGAATCATGAGCTGAAGCCGACTTACAACTATTCGTAACTGTGAAGGCACTGAGCAGTTACGAATTTTTCATAAAAAGCTGGCGAAACATCAATTTTCCATAAACATCTCAAGGCTTTCTTTCAGCACATCCGTCTGCGATTTCAGATAAAATTCATCTTCATACAATGCATAATGGACACAGGCTCTGACCAGCATGAAAATCAGCGGTGTCAGCTTTTGGGCGGGAATGCCGAGGTTTCCCTCCAGGGTTTTGGCATATTCCGTATATCGCTGATTCACACCGGCAAGGAACTTCTTGCCGTATTCCCGATATTTCGGGTGGGTATAGACCTGATACATCAGGCGGCATTTCTTCCCGTGTTTTTCTGCCATCCAGTATGGGATCTCGTCTATAAACCGCCACAGCTCCTCTGCATCTGTGGGCGCTTTCGCCATAACTTCCCCTTCCACTTTACTCATACAGTATTCGGTGGATTTGATGATCAGGTCATCCTGGTTTTCGAAATACTGATATATGATCGCAACATTGCAGCCGTAGGTCTCTGCAATAGCCTGTAAGCTAATATCGGTCAGCCCTTTCTCTGCATAGCAGTCATAACATGTTTCCATGATCCCAATCTGTTTTGCCCTGCGGGCTTCTTTATTCACGGTACGCAATAGTTTCCCCTCCTATCAAAATCCAAACGGACATGTCTGCTGACGCAGACATCACTATAAATAAAAGTTGATTGCTCCGCATTTCATGCTCCCGCAATCACAACCTGCATTCGCAATCCGGCCTGTTGGCCTGCTTGCTCATACAGGTTAGCCCGTCCAATATCCATGTGCCTGCGCATGCAAGCATGCTACATCACATGGATGCTGTCCGGGACTTTTATAGTAAATATCTATTTGTAGAATACGGCATTTTGCCTGGAATGTCAACCCTATTTGATCTGCAATTAGATATTGTTTATGCACACGGAAAAAGGGACTGTCGGGAAATAGCGATTATTGCCCTTGATATGTAAGAAGGAGACAGTCCCTTAGAAATTCAGGTTTTTTCACGGCCCTGGATTTTTACCGGACTGTCTCTTTCTTTTCGTAGTATCTGTTTTAGGGCGCAAAATCCCCTTGTTTGGATTTTGAGAAGCGCTCCTTTTTCCAAGCTGCTTTCTGCTCCTTTTTTCCTTCATATTTTTCGATTTCATGATGTAGAAACCGATGGTATTTCATGATGTTCCGGCCGATTGCATAAACAACCTGAGAACCAGCGCAAAAGGTATTGTGCATTTATATCAGTTTTCATCTATCATTTTTATGTAAAACAAAGAAATACAATATTTCCCCTGATTTTCCCTCCAAAATACCATTTTACATCCATTTTTCCCCTTCCCCAAAAATAAATTGACCTATGAATTGACCTATCGCATAGGTAAATCTTGCAAAATCCCGTATAAATCCGTAATTCCGCACCCTGTCCCAGTTCCATCCTTTATCACACATACCCCATATTCCCAGACAAAAAAATCCCAAAAACTCCGCTATTTATGCGGCTTTCCGGGATTCCAGGCACAAAAAACCACTTCCTGAGAAGTGGTTCATTCAGCAGGGCTACAAGGATTCGAACCTTGAAATGACGGAGTCAGAGTCCGTAATACGAAAGCCTTCAAAACCAATTAATTCAATATATCCTATACCAACGGATTAATTCTGTTTAACGGTTTCATACCTTTTAC
>CAMBYR010000093.1 GCA_945872375.1 uncultured Blautia sp.
GATATGCTGTCCCGTGTGATTATCGGAAGCACCACCAGTATTTTTGCGACGCTGGTTCTTGTGGCGGTGATTACAGTCACAGGTACGGTGATTGGAATGATCTGCGGATGGCGGGGCGGCAGAGCAGATACGATCCTGATGAGAATTTCCGATGTTTTTCTGGCCTTTCCGGGACTGGTTTTTGCTCTTGCGGTAGCAGGTGTCCTGGGCGGCGGTATCCAGAATGCCATCATCGCCCTGGGTGCGGTCAGCTGGCCAAAATATGCAAGACTTGCGAGAGGACTGACGCTGGCGCAGAAAAATTCCACCTATCTGAAGGCGGCAAGGCTGTCCGGAAGCAGTTCAGGGAAACTCGTGGTCAGGCATATTCTGCCAAATATTGCGGGACAGATTCTGGTAACCTCTGTGCTGGATATTGGAACCATGATGATGGAACTGGCAGGTCTTTCCTTCCTGGGGCTGGGGGTCAAGCCTCCGATGGCAGAATGGGGAAGCATGATCAGCGACGGGCGTGTGATGCTTCAGACGGCTCCGTGGATGGTACTGGCACCGGGAGGCGCCATTCTCCTTACGGTGATGATCTTTAACCTGCTTGGGGATACGGTACGGGATTACATGGATCCAAAAGAACGGAAGAAATGGAGATAAGAGAAAGTAGAGGAATGAACATGAGAAAAAGATGGATGGCAGCTTTTATGGCTGGTGCAGTGATCGTATCGGCGTCTCAGATACCTGTCTGTGCAGAAGCGGAAAAGACCTTTGTCTATGGTACCACCGGCTATGGAGTGGAAATGGGAGATGAAGGCCTGAATCCGCACAACAACTATTCCGGATGGAGTGCTCTGCGTTATGGTGTGGGAGAAACCCTGTTTAAATACAATGACAATATGGAGGTGGAACCCTGGCTGGCTTCCGATTATGAATTTCTGGATGATACGACGGTGAAGATCACTCTTCGCGACGGCGTGACGTTTTCCAGCGGACGTGTCATGGATGGGGAGGCTGTGAAAGAATGCCTGGATCATCTTCTTGCTGTGCATGACCGTGCACCCGGAGATCTGAAGGTCGACCATATCGAGGCAGATGGCATGACGATCACAATTTATACCACAGAGCCAGGCCCTGCACTGATCAATTATCTGGGAGATCCCTACGGAGCCATCATTGACATGGAGTATGGTACGGACGGAGTGGAAGGCACATCCCCGGGAACGGCTAAGGTGGCAGGAACGGGCCCTTATGTTGCAGAAAATGTGACAGAAACACAGATTGATCTTGTGAAAAATGAAAATTACTGGGGCGGGGAAGTCCAGGTGGATAAGGTGACAGTGAAAACCTTCAGTGATGCCGGCTCACTGGCAGCAGCCCTTCAGACAGGAGACATTCAGGGCACTTACGGACTGTCTTATGACAGCTATCCATTATTTGACGGCAATCCGGATTACACCATCCGGTCCTGTGCTACAAGCCGCTGCTTCTTTGGACAGTTCAATTATGATTCAGAAATCATGCAGGACGAAGCGGTCCGGAAAGCAATCTGCATGGGAATCGATAAGGAAGGGTTCTGTTCTGTTTTAATGGAAGGGCGCGGTCTGCCGGCAAAAGCAGCATTTCCGGGAAGCTTCAGCTATGGAAATGATGCGGTAACCGCTCCGGATTATGATCCGGAGGGTGCAAAAGCCATTCTGGAGGAGGCCGGATGGACGGATACCGATGGGGATGGATATGTGGATAAGGATGGGAAGAAGCTGAGCGTGCGCTGGCTGACCTATCCCGGCCGTCTGGAGCAGCCGAAGCTTGCAGAATATGCCCAGGCAACGCTGAAGGAGATTGGAATCGAGGCAGATATAAACTGCACCCCGAATCATTTAAGTGTTCTGGAAACCGGGGATTATGATATATATGTCAGCTCCCTTACCACGGCACCGACAGGGGATCCGGAGTATTTCTTTACCACCTGCTGCCTGGAAAACTCTGTGAAGAACCGTTCAAACCATACAATTGATCAGGTAGAGATGTTATTCGGGGAGCTTCACCAGGAATTTGATCCGGAAAAAAGAGGAGAGCTTGCGATTCAGATGCAGCAGGCAATGCTGGATGAAAGTGCCATTTTCTTTGTATCTCATCTGAACATGGGAATCGTTACAAAAGCAAATGTAACGGGCATGTCCGCACATCCCTGTGATTATTACGAGATTACAGCAAAGCTGAATGTGGAATAACGGCCTTTGTGCATAAGAAAAAGGGAGACTGTTCTTTATGGAACCATTGTTAATGGCAGAGCATGTGACAATTTGCTATCATGGAAAACCTGTGGTACAGGATGTAAGCTTCCGGCTGGAGCCGGGAGAGATCCTGGGTGTGGTTGGTGAATCCGGCAGCGGAAAAAGTACGATCATTAAAGCGATTATGGGACTTCTGGGCGGCGGAGGAATGGTGACCCGGGGGGATATCTGGTATAAGGGGCAGAATATGGTGGATATGTCGGAAAAAGAAAGAAGACG
Organism: uncultured Blautia sp.; assembly: GCA_945872375.1. GTDB lineage: Bacteria > Bacillota > Clostridia > Lachnospirales > Lachnospiraceae > Blautia_A. Next base: position 2,505 of record CAMBYR010000093.1, read on the forward strand.
GTTTTTAGGCCCGGAGATCGGTCTGATCTTTCAGGACTGCAAGGCGGCATTGTGCCCGATCCGTACCATTGGCGCCCAGATCTATGAAAGCCTGTCCGAACACGAAAAGATTACAAAAAAAGAAGCCTTTGAGCGTGCCGGTGAACTGATGAAAAAAATTGGTCTGGAAGATTATCTGCGTGTACTGAACAGCTATCCCTTTGAATTATCCGGCGGTATGAATCAGCGTGTGGGGATCTGTACCGCCATGATGATGAAGCCTTCTCTTCTTCTGGCGGATGAGCCCACCAGTGCGCTGGATGTGACGGTACAGAAGCAGGTGGTGGAAGAAATGAAGCTGATGCGTAAGGACTATGGGACTGCCATGCTCCTCGTTACTCATAACATTGGTGTCGTGGCCGCGCTGGCAGATCAGGTGCTTGTTCTGAAGAATGGGAAAATGATGGATTACGGTACAGCAGATCGGGTATTGCATCATCCGGAAAATGAATATACGAAAACCCTGATGAATTCGGTTCTGTATTTACGGAGGAATGGCAATGCCTGAGATTTTACTGAAAGCGGAACATTTAAAAAAAATATTTACTGCAGGCGGGAAATCATTTGCTGCCGTAGATGATGTAAGCTTCACCCTGGAAAGCGGAGCATGTCTTGGAATCGTGGGAGAATCCGGGAGCGGAAAAAGTACCATTGCCCAGATGCTTACCAGACTTCTGGATGTTTCTGATGGAAGAATCTTTCTTCAGGGTGAGGAAATCACCCATGCAAGGGGAAAGAATCTGCGGGAGGTTTATCGGAAGATGCAGATGGTATTTCAGATGCCGCAGGAGTCTTTTGATCCACGCTGCACTCTGGGGGACGGGATCGGAGAGAGTCTTCGAAATATGGGAATCAGCCGGAAAGAAACCAGGAAAAAAGTGGAGGAACTGCTGATCACCTGCGGGTTGTCTCCGGAGTTTGCCGGACGGTATCCTCATGAGGTCAGCGGCGGAGAATGCCAGAGGGCTGCCATTGCACGGGCTCTGGCGGTGGAACCGAAGCTTCTGATCTGTGATGAAGCCACCAGTGCGCTGGATGTGACGGTACAGAAGCAGATCCTGGAATTGCTGATGGAATTAAAAGAGAAGAAAGGGCTTTCCTTTCTGATGATCTCCCATGACCTGGCACTGGTGCAGGCGTTCTGTGATCGTGTGCTTGTTTTGTATCAGGGAAAAGTGATGGAAACCGGAACACCGGATGAGGTGATCTTTCATCCGAAGACAGAATACACAAAGCTTCTGGTGAATTCTGTGCTGTAAACAGAACGAAAAATTCCCGTAGAAACCCGAAAAGGGATTTCCACGGGAATTTTTATGGAGATATATCAATTCAAAATAGAACTGTCATTAGTTTTTTGCAGTACCAACTTTCTTTTTGATGACAAACAGTGTCAGCAGCATCAGAACGATTCCAACCGGAAGAGAGATCCATGCGGACTGTGTGAAGCCTGCCACAATATAGGTGACAAAGGAAACTGCTGCTGCGGTAATGGCATAGGGAAGCTGGGTAGACACATGGTTTACATGGTCACACTGTGCACCTGCGGAAGCCATGATCGTTGTATCGGAAATCGGAGAACAGTGGTCACCGCATACGGCACCTGCCATGCAGGCGGAGATGGAGATGATCATCAGTTCCGGATTGCTGTTTTCAAAAGCATGTACTACGATGGGGATCAGAATACCGAAGGTTCCCCAGGAAGTACCGGTAGCAAATGCCAGACCGCATCCAACAAGGAAAATGATTGCCGGAAGCATCATGACAAGTGTGTCTGCGGAAGACTGAATGGCAGTGGCTACGAATTCTTTTGCACCAAGGCTGTCTGTCATGGCTTTTAAGGACCATGCAAAGGTCAGGATCAGGATTGCCGGAACCATGGCCTTGAAGCCTTCCGGAAGGCATGCCATGCAGTCGCGGAAGGACAGAACGCGGCGTACCAGATACAGAATAACAGTGATCAGAAGTCCGAAGAAGCTTCCAAACACAAGACCTACAGAGGCATCACTCTGAGAAAAGGCTTCTACAAAGCCGGCTCCTTCAAAGAATCCGCCGGTGTAGATCATACCGATGACACAGCATACCACAAGGCTGATGATCGGGATCAGCAGATCGATGACTTTTCCTTTTGGATTGCTCTGATCGTCTGCGGCGTTGGCGTAAGGACGTCCTGGCGTGGTGAAGATATCGCCTTTCAGAGCGTTGTCTTCATGAAGCTTCATGGGGCCGTAATCGGCTTTCATGATTACAAGTCCTACCATCATGACAATGGTGAGCAGTGCGTAGAAGTTATAAGGAATGGCTCTGATAAAGATTGCCAGGCCGTCTTCTCCTTCTACAAAGCCGCTGACTGCCGCTGCCCAGGATGAAATAGGAGCGATGATGCAGACAGGTGCTGCAGTAGCATCGATCAGGTAGGAAAGCTTTGCACGGGATACGTTGTGTTTGTCTGTTACGGGGCGCATAACGCTTCCGACTGTCAGACAGTTGAAATAGTCGTCGATGAAAATCAGGATACCAAGCAGAATGGTGGCAAGCTGTGCGCCTGTGCGTGATTTGATATGGGTGCTGGCCCAGCGTCCGAATGCTGCGGAACCACCCGAATGATTCATCAGGCTGACCATAGCTCCCAGGATGACCAGGAATACCAGAATACCCACATTGTAGCTGTCGGAAAGTACACTGATGATACCATCCTGGAAAATATGGGTGATCGTACCCTCAAAGGTGAATCCTGAGTAAAACAGTCCGCCTACCAGAATACCGATGAACAGGGAACTGTAAACCTCTTTGGTGATCAGCGCCAGGGCAATGGCCACGATGGGCGGAAGCAAAGCCCAGAAGGTTGCGTACATGGAAGGCTGATAAGCCTCTTCTTCAGCTGCGAGCACTGCCAGCGGGCTTGCCATGATTGTCATGGAAGCTGCAGCCAGCATAAGAAGCAGCCGGTTTCTTTTTCTTTGCATGAATTTTTCCTCCTTCAATGACATAAAAAAACCATGAATGACAGTTCCGTCGGAAACACATTCATGGCATGAATATACATACGATTTGATAGCGCTCCACAACTTTGTGACAGTACGGCACATGTTCTGTGCCGTCCCAGGGTCCGCCCTCCTGGCTGTGAGGACCCTTCGGCGGTTTTCCCTTTGGCGGTGAAGGAACTGCCATGTTCCGTGAAGATCACTGCTACTGATGAAAATCGCGCCTCTATCATTTTTCTGTTTTTTATGTCGAATTTTCTGATATTTACTGTATCAGCTTTCCTGAAAAAATACAAGCGTTTTCCATAAAAAACATGTGGAAAACCATAGTTTTTCATGGAATCCGCTTTAAAACCTCTCCGGTGAGAATTCCTATGAGAAATCCGGTGATCACTCCGGAGACCAGAAGGACCGGTCCATAATAGATCAGGCTGGTATTCTGAACCACCGCCATGGCAACCAGAAGCTGTCCCACATTATGACTGACGCCTCCGGCAATGCTGATGCCTGTGAGGGAAAAACCTTTCTGGTGTTTGCAGAGGGTCATGATCAGAAGGCTTAAAGCCGCTCCCGCAAGACTGTAAAGGATGCTGAACATATTTCCAAAAAGAAATCCGATTACCAGAATACGGACTGCTGATACCAGAGCAGCGTCCCGAAAGGTATATCGTTCCAGAATAAAAAGGACAGCCAGGTTGGCAAGTCCCAGACGGATGCCGGGAATTCCGGCAAATAATGGAACCAGGGATTCCACATAGCCGAAGATAATGGCGACTGCGGAAAAAAGCCCCAGGTGGGCGTATTTTTTGCTCATAAAATCTCTCCTTTTTGATGATGATGCCTGCACCGGCAGACACGTCCGTTCAGGAAAATTCTCTGGTCATGATAACATAATTTTGAAAAGAAGGCAACGGAGGAAGGTTTCCATGATATAGGAAGTGTCTGTACGTAAAAAGATACATTTTCGCAAATTGACAATGCGGGGTACATTTGTTATGCTTTAAACGAAGTGATGCAGACGCATTGCCAGCGCGGAAAAAATATATTGGAGGAATTAGCATTGAGAGGAATTTACACATCTGTAAACGATATTCGAAAAAGAGTGTTTGCTGAGGTCGCAAAATTATCCTACGACTATAAAGATGGTGATCTGTCCCAGATGGAACAGATTCCATACCGTATCATTCCGGGCGAGGTTTCCACCTACAGAGAGAGCGTATTTCTGGAAAGAGCCATTGTGAAGGAACGAATGAGACTTGCCATGGGACTGAACCTTCGTAAACCAACAGAACATGCGCCGGTTTCCACAGGTGCGGAGGAATGCGTCAAACCGGAAAAATATTATCAGCCGCCGCTGATTAACATTATTAAATTTGCCTGTCACGCCTGCCCGGATAATGTGGTAAAAGTGACGGATGCCTGCCAGGGCTGTCTGGCACATCCCTGCAAGGAGGTATGCCCGAAGGGGGCCATTACCGTGAAAAACGGGCGGTCCGTTATCGACCAGGAAAAATGTATCAAATGCGGAAAATGTATCAATGTGTGCCCCTATCATGCCATTCTGAAACAGGAACGTCCCTGTGCGAAAGCCTGCGGAATGAATGCCATCAGTTCCGATGAATACGGACGTGCGGATATTGATCAGGAAAAATGCGTATCCTGTGGTATGTGTCTGGCGAATTGTCCGTTTGGCGCAATTGCAGATAAAGCGCAGATCTTCCAGACGATTCAGGCTATTAAGAGTGATGTTCCCGTTTATGCGGCCATTGCACCGGCAGTGGATGGTCAGTTCGGACCAAAGATGACACCGGGCAAGATCCGTTCTGCATTCCGGACGCTTGGCTTTGAGGATGTGGTGGAGGTTGCCATCGGAGCAGACCTCTGTACGATTGAAGAGGCAAAGGACTTTATGGAGGAGGTTCCGGAA
>CAMBYR010000094.1 GCA_945872375.1 uncultured Blautia sp.
ATGATCCCATCGGTACAGACAGGGAAGGCAACGAGATCAATCTGCTGGATGTGATCGAAAGCCCGGCCGTAGATGTGGTAGAGGATTATACCACCAAAAAGAACATTTCTCTTCTTCTGGAATCTCTGTCCCGTGTACTGACTCCAAGAGAATATCAGGTCATCTGCTGCCGGTACGGACTTTTTGGAAAGCGTGAACAGACCCAAAGGGAAATTGCCGGAAATCTGAACATCAGCCGTTCCTATGTCTCCCGTATTGAAAAAAATGCCCTCGGAAAGCTCCGTGCTCTCTTTCCTTAGCCGCACACAGAGTACAAAAAAGCGCCGGTATCTGAACTGTCTCTTACCTTTTTACAGGCAGCAGCTCATTTCCGGCGCATCCTTGTTCTATTGTTTTTCTGCTCTTCGAAGAAGGTCATACTGCTCCAATGCAGTTCCAAGATCTACAAACAGTTTCTGCTGCGGATGCGGTGCACTTTCCACCGGATTTCCCTCTTCATCATAAATCCCCCGCACGGTCACGGAAAGATTCTGTCCGTCCGGCTTCATCACTTCGATGGTTTCTCCCACCGTAAATTTATTTCTCTGGGTAATCTGTGCGAATCCACGTTCATCCACCGCCTCGGCATATCCCAGATACGTATATTCCTTCACATAGGTGTTGCTGTCGTAAATCTGGCTGTCGGAACCCGGTTTTCCATAGAAAAATCCGGTGGTAAACTGGCGATAGGTGCAGTTGGATATCTGCTCACGGTACCAGTCCATATTGGCATGATATTTTTCCGGACTTTCCATATAATCATCGATGGCTTTCCGGTAGGTTCTGGCAACCGTAGCAACATACAGGGCTGTTTTCATACGTCCCTCGATCTTCAGGCTGTCAATTCCGCATTGAAGAAGATCATCCAGGTGCTCGATCATGCAGAGGTCACGGGAATTAAAAATGTATGTTCCTCTTTCATTTTCAAATACCGGCATATATTCTCCCGGACGGGTCTCCTCTACAATGGAATATTTCCAGCGGCATGGATGCGTGCAGGACCCCTGGTTGGCATCTCTGCCCACCAGATAGTTGCTGAGCAGACACCTTCCGGAGTAGGAAATACACATGGCTCCATGAACGAACGTCTCTATTTCCATATCCTCAGGAATATGCTCCCGAATCTCCCGGATCTCCTGAAGAGACAGTTCCCGGGCTGTTACCACTCGTTTTGCCCCAAGCTCATACCAGAACCGGTAGGTTTCATAATTGGTATTGTTTGCCTGGGTACTGATGTGGCGCTCGATTTCCGGGCAGATTTCTTTCGCATACATAAAAATTCCGGGATCTGCAATGATCAGACCATCCGGTTTCAACTCTTTCAGTTCACCCAGATATTTCCGGACGCCTTCCAGATCATAATTATGTGCCAGAATATTCACTGTCACATAAACCTTTACTCCATGGACATGGGCAAAGGCAATACCCTCTGCCATATCTTCCGGGGAAAAGTTCCGGGCCTTCGCACGCAGCCCAAAGGCTTCGCCCCCAATATATACCGCATCCGCACCAAAAATCACAGCAATTTTCAAAACCTCAAGACTGCTGGCTGGCACTAATAATTCCGGTTTTCTCATAACTGATGATTATCTCCTTCCGCCGCAGTTTCTGCAGCACTTCCATTCGATACAGACTCTGGAATCTCTTTCCGCACACTGACTGCCGCCCCGTCTCCCAGAGGAAGAATGGTGGTCAGAAGCGCAGGATGATGAGTCAGCTCATAAAGATATTCCCGCATTCGCTTATAAATGGTGCGGGTGCGCCGTTCAACCAGGTAGTGGGATTCAATGATGTCTCCCTCCTGAAGCACATTATCTGACAGCAGCACGCTTCCCGGGTGCATCAGCCGAAGCACATCCGGAAGCCAGTGAATATACTGTCCCTTTGCCGCATCCATAAAAATCAGATCATAGGTTCCCGAAAGCTGTTTCAGATATTCCCCCGCATCTCCTTCCAGCAGCGTAATCTGCTCTTCTCTCCCTGCTTTCCGGAAATTTTCTTTTGCCAGAGGAATCCTTTTTTCGTAATTCTCTATGGTGGTAATCTGAACATCCGGGCCTGCATATTCGCACATAAGAAGTGTGGAGAAGCCAATGGCTGTCCCCACCTCAAGAATGCGCTTCGGCTGATGAACAGCCAGAAGCACCTTTATAAAACTCTGCATTTCCCGGCGTATGATGGGAACACCCAAAGACAGAGCCCTCTGCTCCAGTTCCTCCAAAAAAGGCGTATGTCCCATATCCAGGGAATTGAGATAGGTACGCATTCTTTCTTCCACGATCACGAGGCTGTTCCCTCCTGTTCCGTATCACCTGCCAGAATTCCCATGATCCTGTTTGGCGAGTAGGCCGTGCTGAGCAGATACGTACCCGGTCTTAATGCACCGTGATAATTGGAAAGCAGTTCCTGTACATAGAAGACCTTTGCATCTTCGATCAGGCCTTTTCGCTCCAGAGTTTTGGCAATTTTATATACGGATGTTCCCTCTTTGATCACAACCGTCACTTCCTGTCCTTCTCCGGGACTCATGGGCTGCTGATTAAATACATTATAGCCAAATTTATAAGTGGATTTTCCGATCCAGAAGATCAGCACGATCACGCAGACATACAGCACGATCCTGAACAGTCCCCCTGCCAGTGCCACGCCTGCCGCACCGATCCGTTCTCTCGTATTACCCATAGTTTCCTCCCTTTTGTATTTCTGAAGTGTCTCTTAAATCTCGGGAACATGTACATCAATTCCGCTGATCAGATCACTGCAGATCTTCTGCATCATTTTGCAGAGTGCAAGCTCCGCATCCAGATAGGCATTCACTTCGGGAACACGCCGGAGCTCTGCAGATTCTTTGGAAAGCTTTTCCACAATATGAAAAAGATTGTCATCTCCGGCTTCATTCTGAAGCCGGAAATTATCTGACCGAAACTGATCCACACGTTCACAAAGCTGCGGAATGGATTTTAAAATATCTTCCTGTTTTTTGTATTCTTTATAGACATCCGTGTTCCTGATGGCCTCAAGAAGAATTTCAATATGTTTATTTACCGCTTCCATTTGTATTACGCCTCCATTATGATCGGAAGAATCATCGGACTTCTCTTTGTACGTTTCCAGAGGAAATCGCTCAGTGCTTCCTTTACCATAATCTTGATCCTGCCCCAGTCCGTGATGTTTCTGGAGAGGCAGCTGTCAAGCGCTTCCTCCACAACTTCTCTGGCCTCATCCATCAGATCCTCGGATTCACGTACATAGACAAATCCTCTGGATACGATATCCGGGCCCGCAAGAACCACATTGCTGTGACGTTCCAGTGTCATAACAACGATCATGATGCCGTCCTCGGCAAGATGCTGTCTGTCGCGAAGAACAATATTCCCCACATCACCTACGCCAAGACCGTCTACAAGTATAGCACCTGTGTGAACGCTTCCTGTAATCTCCGCGCCCTGGTCATCCAGCTCCAGAACATTTCCCGAGGAAAGGATAAAGATGTTTTCCTTTGGAATTCCCAGATCCTCTACCACATGCTTCTGCGCCGTCAGATGACGGTATTCTCCATGGACAGGAATCGCATATTTCGGACGAACCAGCGAATAGATCAGCTTGATTTCTTCCTGACAGGCGTGTCCGGAAACATGGGCATCCTGGAACACGACTTTTGCCCCCTTCATGGAAAGCTCGTTGATTACCTTGGAAACAGCTTTTTCATTTCCCGGTATGGGGTGAGAGCTGAAAATGATCGCATCGTTTGGTTTGATCGTGATCTTTTTATGAATATTGGCCGCCATTCGTGACAATGCAGCCATAGATTCTCCCTGACTTCCGGTGGTGATCAGAACCATCTGCTCATCCGGATAGTTTTTCACCTGATCGATCTCGATCAGCGTATTATCCGGAATTCTCAGATAACCGAGCTCTGATGCCGTACCGATTACATTTACCATGCTGCGGCCTTCCACTGCAACCTTTCTGCCGAAGCGGTATGCTGTATTAATGATCTGCTGCACACGGTCCACATTGGATGCGAATGTAGCGATGATAATACGCGAAGATTTGTGTTCGTTAAACAGATTATCAAATACGCGTCCCACGGTACGCTCCGACATGGTAAATCCGGGACGCTCTGCATTGGTGCTGTCACACATCAGTGCAAGCACGCCTTTTTTGCCGATTTCTGCCAGTCTCTGAAGATCAATGGCATCACCAAATACCGGCGTATAGTCTACTTTAAAGTCACCGGTATGCACCACAATGCCTGCCGGAGAATAAATGGCCAGAGCAGATGCGTCCTGGATACTGTGGTTTGTCTTGATAAACTCAATGGAAAAATCGCCGAGGTTGATCACCTGTCCGTGATGAACCTCTTTCATCTTCGTCGTACGCACCAGATTATGCTCTTTTAATTTGTTTTCAATCAATGCAAGTGTCAGCTTTGTGGAATAAATCGGAACATTGATCTCCTTCAGCACATACGGAAGCGCTCCGATATGATCCTCATGTCCATGTGTGATCACAAAGCCTTTGACCTTTGATATATTTTCTTTCAGATAGGTGACATCCGGGATGACAAGGTCTATTCCCAGCATATCATCTTCCGGGAAGGAAAGACCGCAGTCTACGACCACAATGCTGTCCTCATATTCAAATGCGGTAATATTCATTCCGATCTGTTCCAGACCGCCGAGCGGAATGATCTTCAGCCGGGAGGCTGCCTTCCGTCCCCTTCTGGAAACCGTTTTCACCGGATTCTTGAAAATAGGTTTTGCGTTTTTATCCGGATGTCTGCTCTCTGTCCGTCTGTTGTTTTTCGGCTGCTGCCTGTGTTTGTTATTTCTCTGTTTCTGATTGTATTTCTTTCCTTCTGCGCTGTTTCCGCTGCTGCTTCTTTTCTGGTTTTCACTGTTCTCGCTGCTCAATCAATTGCACCTCCATCTGTCTGCTGTGCAATTTACTTCGGAAAGCATGTAAAATCAGTCTGACAAACTGGTTTTCCTATGCCGGCAACACAGGTGCCTTTTTCCGGATCCCGTCTCATCTTATTCACGTTCCGGACAGGAATCCATCCCCTATACAGATCCTCTGCAGCCAACAGGGATTCTGCATAATTCTAATATACAGCCGCCGCAAACTCTTCCTGCGGCGTATTGAAATCTCCATGCTTCAGGCATGGAAAGAACACCTGCCGCGCAGGTTTCTCCAAACTCCTGTGTTCCTTTCCTGATAAATTGCTGTTTACTGTTACATTGTAAGATCCACGACTTCCATCATTTGTTCGAAGACTTTAAATACAGCCTCAAGCTCCGCGTCATCCTCAACCATCACATAACAGGCTTCCTGACTTCCGTCCCCGGAAATATCCTTGAGAATATAGGCGGATGCTTCTTCATCCATCGAATCGGATACCAGAAGATATTCCACGCCTCCGATTCTTGTCTGTTCTTCTATATAAAATTCTTCAACCGTCCCATCATCTGATTGAAATTTAATTTTCTCCATCATGTTCTTCCTTTTTGATGGCAAGGGAATCAAGGTACCCCTGCAAAATAAATACTGCTGCCAGCTCATCTAAATACTGTTTTCTGTTTTCCCGGCGAACTCCGGATTCCATAAGGGTACGCTCTGCGGCAACAGAAGTCAGCCGCTCGTCCCACATCACTACAGGCAGCCCTGTTCTTTTTTCCAGCATATCACGGAATTCCAGAGATTTTTCCGCCCGTTCCCCGATTGTATTGTTCATGTTTTTCGGATATCCGACCACGATTGTGTCTGCCTGATATTCCTCGATCAATTCTTCGATCCGCGCCAGCGTACGGCGAAGCTTGTTTTCCTGTTTTCTCCAGATCGTTTCCACGGCCTGTGCAGTGAGCCCCAGGGGATCACTGACAGCCACGCCAACTGTTTTTGAGCCATAATCAAGCCCGATCACTCTCATATTCAGCGCTCCCAGGATTTATTTTTGATATATTCATTCAGAAGCTCTTCCACCAGTTCATCACGCTCTACCTTCATGATCATGCTTCTGGCGCCTTTATGGCTGGTAATATATGTGGGGTCTCCGGACATAATATAGCCTACAATCTGATTGACCGGATTGTAGCCCTTTTCGTCCATCGCATTATATACCAGATCCAGAACTTCTTTTACTTCCAGCTCCTGATCCGGTTTCGTCCTGAAATACTGTGTATTTCCCAGATTACTGTCTGTCATTTTTCTCACGTCCTTATCATTATTGTAATTCTGTTATTCGTAACTGTTCAGTACGGTTATTCGTAACTGTTCAGTACCTTCACAGTTACGGTTATTCTTATATATTTTAATATACTTCCCATTAAAATACAATCAAAATTTTGCCGGCACTATAACACTCCAAGAATCAGGTGATCTTCCAGCATTTTTTCCGCCCGGACCGATATAATGTCATTCACGGAAAGTCCCTCCTGTTTTTCCACTGCCGTACGAATGTATTCCCGGCTGTGTCCTACAAGATAAGTATGCCCATTCAGGATGATTTCTTCCTCCAGAAGGATTTCCAGCCTTTTTCCAAGCATGAAATTTTCATATTCTTTGGCACGGCGCTCATGAAGTTCCAGCATCCGGTCACTTCGTGCAGCCTTCACAGCCTCGGTAAGCTGTCCTTCCATGGCAGCCGCCTTTGTCCCATGTCTTCTGGAATATTTGAAAATATGTGTTTCGTAAAAGTGAATTTTCTTCACAAATTCCAGAGACTCCTCAAATTCCTCTTCCGTTTCCATGGGAAATCCCACGATCACGTCAGTGGTCAGCGCCGGCGCTTCATAATACTTTCTGAGAATCTCACATTTTTCCGCATATTCTGATGAATCATACCGCCGGTTCATCCGTTTCAGCGTGGCGTCACAGCCGCTCTGCAGCGAAAGATGAAAATGCGGGCAAACCTTCGGCATTCGGGAAAGAGCTTCCACAAATTCTTCCGTAATAATTCCGGGCTCCAGGGATCCCAGACGAATCCGGCAGATTCCCTCCACCTCATTTACCCTGCGGATCAGCTCCAGAAGATCGATCCGCTCTGTTTCCGGGAAATCGGTTCCGTAGGAACTGAGGTGGATTCCGGTAAGAACCACTTCCTGATATCCTTTTTCCGCCAGTGTACGAACCTCCTTAAGCACACTTTCCGGTCTGCGGCTTCTGACACGTCCCCTGGCATAGGGGATGATACAATAGGTGCAGAACTGATTGCAGCCATCCTGTACCTTCAGATAAGCCCGGACATGTTCTGCCGTAGAGTTGATGGAAAGCTCCTCATACACCTTTGTCTGGTTAATTTTAATCACATGGGAAGCCTTTTTATGCTCAGCCAGGTATTCCTCAATGGCTTCCACAATATTTTTTTTACGGTTATTTCCGATAATAAGATC
>CAMBYR010000095.1 GCA_945872375.1 uncultured Blautia sp.
GGCGGCGGAAAAAATCCTGAAAAAGGAAGTCATGGTGGTAGGTCCCGGACTTCGCACCGGGCTGAATATCATGCTGGATAATCCCAGTGAAATGGGAGCTGACCGTGTGGCAGATGCGGTTGCGGCCCTTGCCCGGTATCCTGTTCCGCTTGTCACGGTAGATATGGGAACGGCCACGACTTTTTCCGTGGTGGATGCAAAAAAACGCTGCATCGGCGGCATGATCATGCCCGGCGTGCGTGTTTCTCTGGATGCGCTGGTGGCACGCGCTTCCCAGTTAAACGGCATCAGTATTGAGGAACCCAAAAAACTGATCGGCAAAAGTACCATTGACTGTATGAAGAGCGGAATCCTTTATGGAAATGCGGCTGCAGTGGATGGGATCATTGACAGGATCGAAGAGGAGCTTGGCCAGAAGGTGACGGTCATTGCTACCGGCGGCCATGCAAAGAAGATCATTCCCCACTGTAAAAGGGAGATTATTCTGGATGAAGATCTTTTATTGAAGGGGCTTCTGATCATATACGAAAAAAATAAATAAACAAAGAAAAACGGCCGGGTCATTTCGCAGATCCGGCCATTTTTTCAAAAAATCAAAGTTTCTTTTTGCGGACATTATAATAGATGATGAACAGGACAGAAGTGGTGATCCAGGTAATGGGATAGCTGAAAATGACCATTTCGATGGTTGGATGCAGGGGAACGGCCAGAAAGATCCAGACCATTCGAAAAACACAGATTCCAAAAAGAGTAAGTATCGTTGGGATGATCACATCGCTGACACCCCTCAGAGCACTGGAAAATACTTCAATAAAAATGAAGGTGATGTAATAGGGTGTGATCAGAAACAGCATATGGGCCCCGATCTCGATTACATTGGAATCCGTTGTAAAAATGGAGAACAGCGGAACACGAAGGAGAATCAGGAAGGCGGCCAGCAAAACGGAGACTCCAAAATCCATCAGCAGGCAGACTCGAACTCCTTTTCGGATACGGTCGGAACGTCCGGCGCCATAGTTCTGTCCGACAAAGGTTGTGATGGAAACGCCGAAGGCATTGCTGATCATCCAGAAAATGGCATCCAGCTTTCCGAAGGTTCCCCAGGCAGCTGCAGTGTCCGTCCCATATACGTTGATGGATGCCTGAATGATCAGATTGGACAGACTGTACATGACAGACTGAAAACCACCGGGCAGCCCCACGTAAAGCTGAGACCTTAAAACGGATCCGTGAAAACGGATGTGCCGGAGGGAAAGCCGGTAGCAGTCTTTGGAATGCATCAGGCGCAGGGTTATGAGGATGGCACTGAATGCCTGCGCCAGCACTGTGGCAATGGCGACGCCCGAAACGCCCAGATGAAGTCCTGCAACCATCACAACATCCAGAATGACGTTGAGGAGACAGCAGAAGATCAGATAGTACAGGGGACTTTTGGAGTCTCCTGTGGCGCGAAGAATGGCGGAGCCGATATTATAAACAAATGCAAACAGGATTCCGGCAAAATAAATGCGAAGATATGCCTCGGAATCAGGAAGGAGCTCTTCCGGTGTTTTCATGAGTCTCAGGAGAGCGGGGGATGCCAGAATTCCGGCAATCATAAAAAAGATGCTTCCAAAGATGGAAAATGCATAGGCAGTGTGAATGCTTTTATCCAGATTACGGAGATCCTTTGCACCGTAAAACTGAGAAATGATGACGCCCGCACCGGCTGAAAGTCCGGTAAAGGCATTGACAACAAGCTGAACGATCTGCCCTGCGGAGCCTCCTACACTTGCCAGAGCCCCGGTTCCTACAAAACGTCCTACAACAATCATATCAATGGTATTATAAAACTGCTGAAAAAAGCTTCCCAGAAGAATGGGAAAAAAGAACAGAAGAAGCTGTTTCCAGATGACTCCTTCTGTGATCTGATTTTGTTTTGCTGAGTAATGTGCTGACATCATGTTCCTCCAAAAAAAGTAATTTGCCGGAAGCCGTGCGGATCCTTCCGGGATGTTTATTTCTGATTCCGGAAGCAGTTCAGAAAGTCTTCCGGAAGGGGCGCTGTAAGCGTCATGGGCTTTCCCGTGATGGGATGGGTAAAATCAAGCTGAAAAGAATGAAGGGGCTGTCTGGAGATCCGGTCGTATACCGGATGATACAGATAATCTCCGGGCAGAGGATACCCCAGATGTTTCATATGTACACGAATCTGATGGGTACGTCCTGTTTCCAGATGAAGCTCCAGAAGGGACATACTCCCATTTTCCGCAATCCGTTCATAATGTGTAATTGCCGTTTCGCCGCGCTCATTACTGACCTCCCGGAGAATTGCCGAATCTCCGGCTCTTGCGATCGGCGCCTGAATGGTTCCGGAAAGAGGGGTGATTCCCTCCACAAGTGCAAGGTAAGTACGGCGGATCCTTCGATCACGCATTTCCTGGGAAAGAATGGCAGCGCTCAGCGCATTTTTTGCAAGAATCAGAGCACCGGTGGTGTCGCGGTCCAGTCGATTGATGCAGCGATAGACAAAGGACTCCCCTTTTTGCCGGAAATAATATGCGGCGGCATTTGCCAGCGTATTCTCATAATTCCCGATGGAGGGATGGATGGGCATGCCGGCCGGTTTGTTTACAGCCAGAAGATCTTCATCCTCGTATAATATGGAAAAAGGCAGGGGCGCAGGAAGGATACTTTCCGAGGACTCCTGCTCCAGAATACGGATGCGAAGAGAATCTCCCTGTTTCAGAATGGTATGGCCGAAAGCACGCTGTCCGTTTCGAAGAATGGCCTGGGTATCTTTTTTCATACCGGTAAGAATATGTCTGGAAAATCCCTTTTTCCGAAGAAAAGCAAGTACTTCCATGCCGTCCTCGGCGGAATTGACCGTATAAACAAGAATCCGATCCATCTGAAATTCCCTCCTTTCCGTTATTTGGCATTGACATTAAGCATAGCAGATTCTCTAAAGAAAAACAAGAGAGGAGAATGGGTGATTCTCGCTATCCGGAAATGGTGATTTCATTGACTTTTCATGAATGAGAATATATAATAGTTTCAGAAAAAAAAAAGAAAGGGCATTTCAGGAAGCAGGTGGAACTCCTGCGCAAGTCCGTTACTGTATAGTCAGATACTGAATGCTTTTTCCGGAACGGAAGAAACTGCGGCAACCGGTGAATTCTGAGAAATGAAGGAAGTTTGTTGTCTTACGGACTTCCTTTCCTGTTGTCCTGCAGAAGGAAACAGGACTTGGCGGAGCAGTTTCAGGGTATGAAGGAGCAGAATGGGATGAATCAGAAAACAGGACTTGAGGATTACTATGTGATCCGGAATCAGAAAAAAATGAGATTTGGATATACCACAGGGTCCTGCGCAGCCGCAGCCGCAAAAGGAGCCGTTCGGATGCTTCTGGGAGGTCTTATGGAAGAAACGGTCAGGCTTCTGACTCCCCGGGGAATCTGGCTGACGCTTGCTCTGGAAGCCAGGGAAACAGGAGAGGGGTATGCCTCCTGCGCTGTTCGAAAAGACGCCGGAGATGATCCGGATACCACCAATGGAATGCTGATTTTTGCCAGAGCAGAAAAGACAGATACCGGCATCATCGAGATTGATGGCGGAAAGGGCGTTGGGCGTGTGACAAGACCGGGACTTTCTCAGAAACCGGGTGAAGCAGCCATTAACCCTGTTCCAAAATCCATGATTCTCCGTGAGGCAGAGGCCGCTGCGGAGGAGTTTGACTATGAGGGCGGACTTAGAATCATCATTTATGCACCGGAGGGGGAAAAGATCGCGCAGAAAACCTTTAATCCAAGGCTGGGCATCGTAGGTGGAATTTCCATTCTGGGAACCTCCGGAATCGTGGAACCCATGAGTGAACGTGCCCTGATCGAAAGCATCCGGGTGGAGATGAATCAGCATGCGGCACAGGGAGAACAATACCTTTTGGTGACACCGGGAAACTATGGCGCGGATTATCTCCGGGAGCATATGGATCTTCCCTTTGAAAAAAACATCAAATGCAGCAATTATGTAGGCGAAACCATTGATATGGCAGTGGATATGGGGATTAAGGGCATTTTATTTGTGGCTCATATCGGAAAATTTGTCAAGGTGGCAGGGGGAATTATGAATACTCATTCCCACAGTGCCGACAGCCGGATGGAAATTCTCTGCGCAGCCGCCATTTGGGCCGGTGCAGATCTGGAATGTGCAAAAAAGATCCTGGCATGCGGCACCACCGATGAAGCGCTGGAATATCTTCAGAAGGAAGGAATTCTGAGGCCTGCCATGGACAGGATCATGGAGAAAATCCAGTTTTATCTGGATCATCGTTCCTATCAGCAGATTTTGCTGGGAGCAGTGGTCTTTAACCATACCATCGGATATCTGGGACAGACTTCTCATGCGGAAGAGCTGATCCGTTTTCTGAAAGAATCCTGATCGGATATGATACAGCAGAATAAACGAACAAGGAAAGGAACAGTATCATGAAAGGAACATTATTTGGAGTGGGCGTCGGCCCCGGAGATCCGGAGCTTCTTACGCTGAAGGCACTTCGTCTGATAAAAGAAGCAGAAAGGATTGCAGTTCCCGGAAAACGGCCGGAGGACAGTGTGGCATATAAAATCGTTAAAGAGATTTATCCGGAGCTTAGCCGGAAAAAACTTCTGGCAGTTCCCATGCCCATGACCAAGGATCCGGAAAAACTGGAAACTGCTCATGAGGAAGGCGCAAAAATGATCCGGGAGGAGTTGGAGCAGGGAAACAATGTTGTGTTCCTGACGCTGGGAGATCCCACGGTATATTCCACGTATTTATATATTCATAAACGGATCATGGCATGGGACTATCCGGTGGAAATCGTAAGCGGTGTCACTTCTTTCTGTGCAGCGGCGGCAAAATTAAACATCAGTCTTGTGGAGAAGGCGGAGGAACTTCATGTGATCCCGGCCTCCTATCAGATTGAGGAGGCGCTGAAACTGCCCGGCACAAAGGTTCTGATGAAGGCCGGAAAGAAGATGTGTCAGGTAAAGGATTCCATACGTGCGCAGGGAGCAGAAGCCGTGATGGTGGAGAACTGCGGAATGGAATCGGAAAAAATATATGGTTCTGTAGATGAAATTCCCGATGATGCAGGATATTATTCCCTGATCATTGTAAAAGATCAGCAATACTAGGAGGAAAAGAAATGGTACATTTTGTAGGAGCAGGTCCCGGAGCACCGGATCTGATTACAGTGAGAGGAAAACAGTATCTGGAAGAGGCTGATGTGATCATATATGCAGGCTCTCTGGTAAATCCAAAGCTTCTGGAGTACAGCAAGGATGTGTGCACCATTCATAACAGTGCAAAAATGACGCTGGAAGAAGTGATTTCCGTGATCGAGCATGCAGAGGCAGCAGGAAAGACAACGGTGCGCCTTCATACGGGAGATCCCTGTCTGTATGGTGCGATCCGGGAGCAGATGGACATTCTGGATGAAAAGGGAATTGCCTATGATTCCTGCCCGGGTGTAAGCTCTTTCTGTGGTGCGGCAGGGGCCTTGAATCTGGAATATACTCTTCCGGATATTTCACAGAGCGTGATTATTACAAGAATGGAAGGAAGAACACCGGTGCCTTCCAAAGAAAGCATTCAGTCCTTTGCGGCACATCAGGCCACGATGGTGGTATTCTTAAGCACCGGGATGCTGGAAGAACTGAGCCGGAGACTGATCGAAGGCGGTTATACGGCAGATACTCCTGCGGCCATTGTCTACAAGGCAACCTGGGAGGATGAAAAGAAACTGATCTGCACCGTGGGAACACTGGCGCAGACGGCAAAAGAAAACAATATTACAAAAACAGCATTGATGATTATCGGAGATGTGGTAAACGCTGCCCATTATGAACGTTCCAAACTGTATGATCCGGGCTTTACCACGGAATTCCGGAAAGCATCAAGATAAATGTGTGTATGGAACAGGGGAGGAAGGATCCATGAAGAGGATTTCCATGCTTTGTTTCAGTCCCACAGGATATGAGACAGGAAAAAAACTGAGGGCAGGTCTGTGCGCGGATGGAATGGAGGTTCGGCTGGATGCGAAAAGCCGATATCTTCCGGAATCGATTTCGGAAAGTCACAGCCAGTGGACCGGGGAACAGTTTTCAGAAGCGGATGCGCTGATATTTATTGGCGCCTGCGGGATTGCAGTCCGCAGTATTGCTCCTTTTGTGAAAAGCAAAAAGACGGATCCTGCTGTGCTTGTGGTGGATGAATGTGGGAAATTTGTGATTTCCCTCCTTTCAGGTCATCTTGGCGGTGCCAATGAACTGGCGGAAAAAGCGGCCGGAATATTACAGGCGATCCCTGTGGTCACGACTGCCACAGATCTTCACAGCACCTTTGCTGTGGATGTGTTTGCATCCCGGAACCACTGCGGGATTTTTCATATGAAGGCGGCCAAGGAAGTGTCGGCAGCTCTCCTGGTAGGAAATAAAGCAGGATTTTTCAGCCGTTTTCCTTTCGAAGGAACACTTCCGGCAGGATTGATCCTCTGTGATGCCAGTGGCAGGCCAACGGATTCGGTCTCTGAAAAACCGGAAGTCGGCATTGCGGTAACTGTTTTTCGGGAAGAGAACCCTTTTGCAGAAACAGTTCATGTGGTTCCCAAAGCGGTGTCTCTGGGAATGGGGTGCAAAAAAGGAAGAGAGCCTGAAATCATCAGAGCAGCGGCAGAAGCCTGCATTCATGATTCGGGCATTTACAGGGAATCCCTGGAGGCGCTTGCCAGCGCTTCTCTGAAAAAGGAGGAAGCAGGACTTCTGGCATTGAGTGAAAGCTGGAATCTGCCGTTTCGTACTTATGAAACCGAGGAGCTTTTAAAGGCCAGAGGAGACTTTACTCCTTCGGAATTTGTCCGTCAGGTTACCGGTGCAGACAATGTATGTGAACGAAGTGCGGTGCTTTCTGCAGCACAGGGAAAAATAATCAGGAAAAAAACAGGCGGCAGCGGCGTCACAACGGCTCTTGCTGTGCGGGATTGGAGGATTCATTTTGAGTAAGATCTATGTGGTTGGAATTGGGCCGGGAGCCTATGATCAGATGACAGGAAAGGCAATTCGGGTGCTTACCGAAAGTGATTCCATTATCGGATATACCGTTTATGTGGACCTTGTCCGGGAGTATTTCGGGGATAAGGAGTTTCTCACCACTCCTATGAGAAAGGAAGTGGATCGCTGTGTGATGGCTTTTGAAGAAGCGAAAAAAGGAAAAACCGTATCCATGATCTGCAGCGGAGATGCAGGAGTCTACGGCATGGCCGGCTTGATGTATGAAGTGGGTGAAGACTATCCGGATGTGGAACTGGAGATCATCCCGGGAGTTACGGCTGCCACAGGAGGCGCCGCCGTTTTGGGAGCACCGCTGATCCACGATTTCTGTCTGATCAGTCTCAGCGATCTTCTGACG
>CAMBYR010000096.1 GCA_945872375.1 uncultured Blautia sp.
CAGCAGTATGGCGTTACACCATCGGGACCGATGGATACAAAAGCGTTTCACATTGCAAATATTCTTGTGGGGAATCCGCAAGGAGAAGGAGCACTTGAGATCACATTTAAGGGACCGGAACTGGAATTTGACCAGGATAATGTGATTGCAGTTACCGGAGGCGATATGCAGCCTTCCATCAATGGAGAAAAAATTCCCAGGTATGCTGCGGTAGCTGTGCATGCCGGTGATATTCTGAGATTCGGATTTGCAGCAGGCGGCGGATGCCGTGGTTATATTGCCTTTGCCGGAGGCCTTGATATTCCGGTAATCATGGGTTCCAAATCGACCCTTGCAGCAAAAAAACTGGGAGGATATGAAGGAAGAGCCCTTCAGAAGGGTGACAGGATCGGATTTGTGGCACCAAAAGCCACACTGCCGGGAATGGAAAAAAGACATTGCCCTGTTCCTGTGTATCCCACGGACGAGGTATCTCTTCGTGTGGTTCTTGGCCCTCAGGAGGATGCCTTCTCAGAAGAAGAGCAGAGAAAATTTTTCTGGTACAGTTCCAAAGTTACCAGTGAATTTGACCGCCAGGGATGCCGGCTTGAGAGAGAAGTCCCTGTAAAACATATCAAAGACGGAAATATTATCAGTGATGGAATCGCATTTGGTTCCATTCAGGTACCTACCACCGGACAGCCGTTCATCATGATGGCGGACAGACAGACGGTTGGAGGATATACAAAAATCGGAACAGTCATTACAGTGGATCTTCCGAAAATTGCCCAGGCAAAGCCCGGCATGAAAATCCGCTTTATTCACGTCAGTATGGAACTGGCACATCTGTTATATATCAGGGAACTTGAAGAGATGAAACAACTGGAGCAGTCCCTGAACAATTCATTCTGATTACATCTGTATGTTTTTCTGCTTTTCGCGGACGCGTGCAAAGTATGATACAGATGCAATATAAATCGGTACCGGCCATTCAATCTTTTGCATCGATTCTGCATCGGAATCCCGCCTGTCGCGAAGCGGAAATGAGGACGATGAGGAATCTTCTGCAAACCTGTAAATCAACGGTGACACAAGGAGGATAAAGATATGTATTCAGTAGATCTGAACAGCGATATTGGAGAGAGCTTTGGTTCATATAAGCTTGGCGATGATGATGAAATCTTAAAGTATGTTACCGCAGCAAATGTGGCATGTGGCTGGCACGCAGGTGATCCCATGGTTATGGATCGCGTTGTGAAAATGGCTGCAGAGAGAGGCGTGGTTGTGGGAGCACATCCCAGTTTCCCGGATCTTCTTGGCTTCGGCAGAAGAAAAATGTATCTGTCCTTTGAAGAAGCAAAGAACTACGTGAAATATCAGGTTGGAGCGCTTTCTGCTTTTACAACAAGCTATGGCATCAAGATTCATCATGTTGCCCCCCATGGAGCTATGGGAAACATGTGTCAGAATGACAGACAGCTTGCAAGAGCTATCTGTGAAGCATGTTATGAAATTGATCCTGATATTATTATGTATTATTGTGCAGGTGCTGTATTAGGTGAAGAAGCAGAAAAGATCGGCCTTCGCACAGCATGTGAGATTTTCGCAGACCGTGCATATGAAGATGATCTTTCTCTGAGGGGAAGAAAACTGGAAGGATCCATGATCACAGACGAAGACGAAGCGATCAAACGCTGCATTCGTATGATCAAGGAAGGCAAAGTTACCGGATACAGCGGCAAAGATCTGGACATTAAAGGAGATACTCTTTGTGTTCACGGAGATGGACCAAAGGCCATTGCCTTTGTAAAGAAAATCTCTGAAGCATTCAAACAGGAAAATATTGAAATAAAAGCTTTTCGCTAATCGTTTCCGAAATGGATTTTCAGCAGAAAAAATATGACATAGGAGAGGAAAGAACAAATGGGAAAAAACAATAAAAAGCAGATACCGATCGCGCAGAAGATGATCGCCGCACTGGTAGGCGGTATTATTGTCGGTTTGATCTTTATGATGGTTCGCCAGAATCTGTTAAGCAACGGCGGTGAAGCCACATGGAAAACAATTAATGACCTTCTGTTCCAGGATATTACTTCCGCTGATGGTGTAAAAGCAATTGGTATTTTCTACATCATTGGCCAGTTATTTATGAAAGGCCTCCAGGCGGCAATCGTTCCGCTTGTACTTGTATCCTTAAGTCTTGCACTTTGTAGTATTTCCAATTCCACAAAGCTTGGAAGAATTGCAGGAAAAACACTGCTTGGATTCTTTGCATTCTATGTGGTTGGCGCTGCAATTGCATGTGCAGTAGCTTTTGTCGTAAAATCCATGGGTCTGTTCAATGTTACACTGGTTGCTGACGGACTGGGTGAAGCAAACACCATCGATGCTTTCAACCCGCTCGCAGTTATCGTAAACGCAGTTCCGAACAATATTACCTCTGCATTCAGTACCAACAACAGCATCCTTGCAGTTGTATTTACCGCAGTTGTCATCGGTATCTGCATGAATGCCCTTGGCGAAAAGGCTGCAGCTCTGAAAAAAGTATTTGAAAGTGCCAACGAAATTATTCAGATGTATCTGAATTTCCTGATCAACAAAATCGGACCGGTTGCAATTTTCTGTCTTGTTACCAGAACCTTCGCAATCTATGGTGCAGAGTATCTGAAACCTGCAGCTGCTTATATCATCGCAGCTATGGCAACCCTGCTGATCACCTGCTGTATTCTGTATCCGCTCGGTATCTTTGTTACAACAGGTCTGAATCCTGCAAAATTCCTGAAGAAGATGGCAAAGGTTGGTGTTTTCGGTTTCTCCGTAAACTCTTCCGCAGCAACTCTTCCGCTGAACACCAAAACATGTCTGGACGAGCTGGGCTGCTCTCAGGAAATTACAAGCTTTGTACTTCCTACAGGTATGACCATCAACATGAATGGTACCACAATGATGCATATGTTCGCAGTTACCTTTATTGCAACTGCAGCAGGCATTAATGTAACACCTGCAAACATGATCGTTATGGCGCTTCTGTCCATCTGTGCCGCAGCAGGAACCCCTGCTATCCCGATTGCCGGAACTACCATGATCTTTACCGTTCTTTCCGGTATGGGCTGGACTACAGATATCTGCCTCCTTGGATACGCACTGGTTGTTGCTATCAACAGACCGGTTGAGATGTCTCTGCTGCCTCTGAACGTTATCGGCGACGCAGCAGTAAACGTTATCGTAAATGCATCCGAAGGACAGCTTGACAAAAACATCTATAATTCATAAAACAGAATATGGGAATCTGATTTTCGGATAAGCCCGGAAACTGAGTGAATGAAGCCTTACAGAAGAAGGAATGCCGAAAATGGTGTTCCTTCTTTTGTTTTTCAGTCATTGGATTTTGTACAGGGAGATTAGAACATGTGTGAAAAAGAAATCATCATGGAATACCAGATACCGCCAAACGGAGCAGATCCCAGGGAAATTCTGCGGCTGTGCCGGCCATATATGGAACGTGTATGTGCAAAGGCTCCGGAGGAAGGATGGCTGGATTATACCTTTCACTGGCTTCTGGCGGAGTTTTTTCCGGAAAATTTTTCTGTGGAAAGAATTCCGGGTGCACAGGAAGCAGTGGACTATTTTACAGAGGTGCTTACCTGTCTGTTTTTGCGGGAAGAAGCGGAGCTTCCGTTTGATCCCTGCCGGCATTTTGCTCTTTTGAAGAAAGAAGAGGAGAAATACTGCAGTATCCTGGAAGAGTACGGAAGATTTCGGGAATGCTTTGACAGGAAACGGGTTTATGCCTTTATGCGTCTTTCACAGATCTGTACGTCCTATAATACCCTCGGGCACATTGCCGGAGTCCATCATGTATCCATGTATATGGCAAGACAGCTTGTACATAAAGGCGTTCCTGTGGATCTCGGACTGATGTCCGGTGCAGCTCTGATGCATGATATCGGCAAATACGGATGCCGTCCAAAGGAGGGAAGAAGAGTTCCCTATCTCCATTACTATTATACGTTTCAGTATTGCCGGAACAATCATCTGGAATCCATCGGAGATATTGCATCCAATCATTCCGTCTGGGATCTGGAGCTGGAAAATCTGTCCGCCGAAAGTCTTTTGCTGATCTACGCAGACTTCCGTGTAAAAAGTATTTATGATCAGAATAAAACAGAGCATATTCATTTCTGGAGTCTGGATGAATCTTATGAAGTCATATTAAGCAAGCTTGACAACGTGGATGAAGCAAAAAAGAAGCGTTATGCAAGGGTTTATGCAAAGCTGAAGGATTTTGAAGATTACATGATCTCCCTTGGATGTTCCGTGGATCTGAAGTCGGAGGCGGGTGCACCTGACATAGAAAACCATGCGTCCCTGATGAATGCGGATGAAATTGTCTGCCGCTTCAAAACGCTTTCCATTCGCTCCAATCTGGCGATCATGAGTACCACATTGCGGGAAGAACAATTTATCAGCCTTCTGGAAAACATCCGTTCAGAAAGAGACTGGAGGCATGTACGTGCCTACCTGACGGCTATAGAAGAGTATTCCGCATATCTTCCCCAGAATCAGAAAAGTGTCATCCTGAATTTCCTGTTTGATATGCTTTCCCATAAAGATGGCGATATCCGCAGACAGGCAGCAAAAATTGCGGGGATTCTGATTGCAGGATATGAAATACATTTTGCAAAAGAGATTCCTGCCGGATACCAGGCACCGAAGGTGGGAGACAGCCTGGAAACTGTTTTTCAGAGCTTTTTGGAAAGGCTTTTGTATCCTGATGTTCATGCGGCAGAACGGGAGCGCCGCTATGCCGGATTTGCGATGAAAAGAGTACTCCATACACTGATGGAACGCCTGAACAGCGAAAAAATGGCATGTATTCTGGATATCTATATCAGCCGCTGCCACAAACGGTATGATTCGCTGACGCTGTTTTTCCTGATGGACTGCAGTGCGGAAATACCATATGAGCTGTGCAAAAGAGAACAGGTCTCCAGGCTGGAAGACTTCGCCTGTACACTGATTTCGGGAGAGGACGGAGAAGAAAGTCAGGTGGCAGCCCTCCGATTTCTTCTTCTCTGGATGCGCAAAGGATGGATGCCAGAAAAAAATATTGCAGATCTGATCTCAGAAAGCATTCCTCATATCAAACAGAAGGCCTACTCTGTACAGTATCTTGCTGCCAGAATCCGGGAATTTTATCATATCCCAAGTGAACAGGGCATGGTCTATTATGATATGACCAACCTGTATATGGAAAACCAGCGTTCGGAGGTTCCATGGATCTATAAATTCATCAATATGGAAATCCTGAGAAAACGGCAGGGGGTCGGAGACAGTCCGGAGGAACTGTACCAGTATGCTTCCCATTTGCTGCATATGCTTCAGTTTTCCGGACAGATCGTAAACCGTCTTCAGGCGGGAGATAATCTTCTGGCAATTGTTCCGTTTTTGTCTGAAACACAGTGCCGTGAAATCGTTCTGGAACTGATCCGGGCTCTTGAAATAGAGGAATATGCGGTTTCCAAATACATTCCTCCCTGCCTTGGCAAAATGTTTTCTCTGCTGTCGGCAGGAGAACGGGAATATATTCTTCAGCATCTTCGAAGACTCTGCAGCGGAAGTCATAACCGAACGGTGATCGCCGCGCTGGAAACGGCAGGAAAAATACTTCATAACTGTTCCGGAAAAATGTCGGACCAGGAACGATCCGAGGCAATGGGAATCCTCTGCATCGGTATGGCGGATTATCGGGATGAGATTGCTCAGGAGGCGTTTTATATTACCGGCTATGAGCTTTTTGGAAATCTGCAGTTCACACTGGAGGAAAAACAGCAGTATTTTTCCTGCCTTGCCAGAAAAATACTGACACTTCTCAACTGGGAAAAGCTGGGGCTTTATGTTTATTTTAACGGTGCAGCCTTAAACCGCATCTATCGTTTTATGAACGATTATATTGTGGCAAAGGGAACACATCCGTTTGTGGAAAAACAGCTTCCCAACGCATTTTTCCCTGGCACATTTGACCCGTTTTCCCTCGGTCATAAACAGATTGTGGAAAAGATCCGGGAAATGGGATTTCGTGTATACCTGGCCATTGATGAATTTTCCTGGTCAAAAAAACCGCAGCCCTTTGAAATCCGAAGAAAAATCCTTTCCATGTCAACGGCAGATATGGACGAAGTCTATCTGTTTCCGGAGGAAATTCCCATCAATATCGCCAACCCGGAGGACATGAGAAAGCTTTCTGCTGTTTTTTCCGGAGAAAAAGTCTGTATCGTCGTAGGCAGTGATGTGGTGAAGCATGCATCCGCTTATAAAAAGACGCCGGAAGAGGGTTCCATTCACCAGTTTCCGCATATTATTTTTTCCAGAAATATCGGAAGTGGTCAGAAGGAAGATCCGGAAATGAACGAAGAGCTGAACGAGG
This sequence comes from uncultured Blautia sp., assembly GCA_945872375.1. GTDB lineage: Bacteria > Bacillota > Clostridia > Lachnospirales > Lachnospiraceae > Blautia_A. The sequence continues at coordinate 6,407 of CAMBYR010000096.1, forward strand.
AAATCTCTCTCTGCACCCGGCGAATTTCCGGTGAAAAGCAGTATATGAAGCTTCCTCCTCTACTGGAACATGTCAGCTCCACACGAATCCGCGAAAATATCAATGCGGGAAGGGATATCCTGGGGCTGGTGGAGGAACGCGTTCAGAATTATATTTATGATCTTGGGTTGTATTCCATGGAATCCATCTACAAAAAAACAGCAAGATATACACAGGTAGATGCAGAAATGAGAAAGCTTGCGGACGGCTCCCGGGAAATGCAATTATTTAATGGAACGACTGTTTTTTCAACAGTACAGTTTCACGATGTGGATGCGTCTGATCTGATGAAAGAGTGCGGAAGCATTGAACAGGCAGAGCGCTTAAGGACGCTGATCTCCGGCAGAACAGCCATGATCACAAAGATACAGGGAGAGATTTCAAGGTTTGATGACGGAAGGCTGACCGTTGTAAATGAGGTGCTGGAATATTTTCAGGAAAACAGCTATTCGTTTGCACTTTGCAGGGATTATGGAGAAAATCAGGATGCACTTAAGCTTCACGGTTTTCTGCCGGTACAGGGAATAGAGCACATGTTTCTTTTGGACCTCAGACACCCTCTTGTGGTATTTTACGATACCCCATCCTCGATCAAAGAGCCGATGGCAGACAATGAGGCTGTACGCCTTGTGCTTCGAAACAGTCACATCCGGCTTTTAAAGGCGTTGACAGGACTGTATCCCGGCCGACTGATCCTCTGCTTTGCCTCGGATATTTTAAATTACCGTCTGATTCGTCTGATCACCAGAGAAAATCATGTGGATATGCAGGTCGGCGCAGAGAAAACCAACGGAGAGAAAATGTGTGTTCCGTTTGGAAAGATACTGAAGGGCGTTAAAATCCCCAATACGGTCACGAAGGGACTGGATACGGAGAAGGTATTTGAAAAAGATCTTTCTTCTTTTACCATTTCCAGTTTTCCGGGCTACGCATCCCTTTCTGTTCAGATCAGAACGGTACATTCCTTCCGAAG
>CAMBYR010000097.1 GCA_945872375.1 uncultured Blautia sp.
TGCTGCTTTCATTTCCACTAATGCTCTATTTCATGATCTTTGCCCGGGAAGGGATCTATTTTTTATGCGGAGAAGCATATACCGGATCGATTATATCGCTGCAAATTTTAATGCCCACCATTGTGTTCATGGGGATTACCTACATTTTGGGCGAACAGGTGATGATCCCACAGGGTAAGGAGAAGTATTTACTGATGTCAGAGATTGCCGGAGCAGTTGTGGACGTCATATTTAATGCCTTATTGATACCTGGGTACGGGGCAGCAGGTGCTGCGGTTGGTGCAGTTATGGCTGAGATTTCAGTGTTTGTTGTACAGTTTACAGCAGTAAAAAAGGAAGTAGATTATTTTTTCTACAAGATTCATTATCTTGATATTGCTGTTGGAATGATTTTGGGAACTGTGGTATCATTTTGGGTTAAAGCATTATTCATTGGGAATTTTATGAAGCTTCTTATTTCAGCGTTTCTTTTCTTTGGCGTTTATGGCGGGTACATGCTTGTTCGGAAAGAAGAGATGGTGGTTGAGATTTGGAATATCCTTGTTGAGAAGGTGCAGCAGATTTTGGGAAGATTTTTCAAAAGCTGAATGAACCAGGGGAGAGACTATTTCATAAAACTTCATAATCCTTCTCTTGCACCACAAAATCTCCCAAAATCCTGTTGGATTCAAATATAAGATTTGTTATAATACGGGTAGGCGTCATTTTCGAAAGAAAATACGCCTGCCTTTTTCAATTGAAATTACAACCGAAAACTGAGGAGGAATCATATATTATGAGAACAATCGGAATTATCGGAGCTATGGAGCAGGAGGTTACCGGGCTGAAGGAACAGATGCAGGAAGTAAAAATCTCCCGGATCGCATCCATGGCTTTTTATGAAGGAACGCTGGAAGGAAAACATGTCGTCGTGGTACAGTCCGGAGTTGGGAAAGTAAATGCCGCTGTATGTACCCAGATCCTTGTAAACCGGTTTCATGTAGAAGTTGTGATCAACACCGGTGTAGGAGGAAGTTTAAATAACGACATCAATATCGGAGATATCGTCGTATCTACTGACGTGCTGGAGCACGACATGGATGTGACTGCGTTGGGATATGCAGCAGGACAGATTCCCGGAATAGAGCCTCTGGCATTTACAGCCGACGAGGCGCTCCGCCGTCTGGCCGTAGAGGCCTGCCGTGAGGTGAATCCGGATATTCAGGTCTTTGAAGGAAGAATTGCTTCCGGAGACCAGTTCATATCCAGCCAGGAAGCAAAAGAAAAAATCGTAAAGAATTTCGGCGCATACGTAACAGAAATGGAAGGCGCAGCCATTGGCCATGCTGCATATCTGAACGAAGTGCCGTTCCTGATCCTCCGGGCAATCTCCGATAAAGCGGACGGCAGTGCCCATATGGACTATCCGGCATTTGAGGCAGAGGCAATCCGCCACAGCATTCGGCTGACCACCCGCATTATCCGGGACATGCAGGCATAATCCCCGGCAGACGAAGCACCGGAAACAGGGAAGGCATCGTTACACAGAATCAGAACTTTCGGCATATAATGAAGCAGACCAGTGAGAAGGGATACCGGATTCTGTATGTATGATGACAATTTTTATCCATTTTATACCGGCTTCGGAGATCCGCTGATGTACAGTGGTGAACGGATGCAGGAAAAGGAATTTCAACTGATGAAATCGTATTATCCGGAAACAGCCCGGAAGATCCAGGAGAAAGTGGAAGAAGAATGTCAGCTTATGGATTATGAGGGCAGCAGGCTTTATGACGAATATCCGGACAAATGGATGCTTTATCATACATGCAGCCGGATCAGGCAGAAATTGGAACCGGAAATGACTGCACAGGAAATACCCGGAAGATTTCTGGATGAGCTGATCCAGGTGCTTTTATATCAGGAAATGTCCCGCAGACGGTGCAGATGCCGGCGCTGCAGAAAATTTTTCTGATATGAAAAAATGACAATAGAAAGAAAAAGAGTATGAAAACAATAAATGACTTTTTTGAAAATGTGATCACAGAGCAGATGATTCAGGGAACCTTGAGCGGAAAACGTTCTGATGAAGGACCAGATAAGGTAAAAATCAGGCCGGTAGAGCTGAAAGGGGAGATCCGTTATCAGGCATCGGCTTTTGTCGGTACAAAAGTTCTGCATACCAATTATTCCGGAGAAGAGCTCCGGGATTATCTGGAGCGAGAACTGAAGGAACATTTTTCTCAGCTTCAGGTCCAGGGGACGGAAACGGATGGAACCATTCTTGTAAGCAAAAAAGGAAAAATGACGGTGAAAACCAGAAATCACAGTGCCGGAGGCCGGAAATCCGGCCCATCCGGTGAAGGAGAGAAGCCTGTGCGGATTCTGTCGCACAATCGTGTGAAACAGTATATCCTCAAAGAAGGCGTTCCTGTTCCGTTTCTGGTGGATCTGGGTGTCATGACTGCAGCCGGGAAAATTGTGGCATCCCGTTATGACAAATTCCGCCAGATCAACCGTTTTCTGGAATATATCGAAGATATTCTTCCGCGTCTGCCGAAAGACAGGCAGGTGACGATTCTGGATTTTGGATGCGGAAAATCATATCTGACATTTGCTATGTATTATTACCTCAGAGAACTGAAGGGATATGACGTACAGATCATCGGTCTTGACCTGAAGACCGATGTGATAGAAAATTGCCAGAGGCTTGCAGAAAGCTACGGCTATCAGAAGCTTCATTTTTGTCAGGGAGATATTGCAGATTATGAAGGTGTGGAACATGTGGATATGGTAGTGACTCTCCATGCCTGCGATACAGCCACCGATTATGCACTTGCAAAAGCTGTGGGCTGGGGTGCAGAAGTGATTCTTTCCGTGCCCTGCTGCCAGCATGAGCTGAATCGCCGGATGAAAAATGATATGCTTGCGCCCGTTCTGGAATATGGAATTCTCAAAGAGCGGATGGCAGCACTGATTACCGATGGAATCCGTGCAAAACTTCTGGAAAATCATGGATATGAGACACAGATCCTGGAGTTTATTGATATGGATCACACACCGAAAAATCTTCTGATCCGTGCAGTAAAAACAGGCCGGAAACCGTCACCGGAGGACACCGGAAAACTGAGGGAAATGATTGCTGCTCTTTATGCAGCGCCTACTCTTGCCGGACTTCTGCATTTTGAGACTTCATGATGGACCGGCGGAGGCAGGCAGCCCGCCCGGATCAAAGGGGGTAATATAGAAAATGAGAAAATTTTTGCGCAGATTGCTGCTTTTGCTTGTGATATTCGTTTTGGGCGTGGCAGGAACTGCTTTGCTGCTGAACAGCGAGACGACCGACGACCGGTCGGATATGAATGAGGCCATGCTTCCGGAAGTGATGGTGGAGTATGGGGGAATTCTCTGCAACAGGATGTACGGATATGTACAGACTATGCAGGCAGATTTTACAAGGGACAGCATTACTCCTCTGGATACTGCAAAAAAACTGACCTTTGTAATCGATCCCTATGATACTGCAGTAAAAAGTCTTTCCTACGAGATCCGGACTTCCGACGGAAGCAAGGTGCTCGAAAATAAAAAAATAAAAAATCTTTCCGCCTCAGCGGATTCTTACCTTCGGGCGGACGTAGAGATTGTAAGCAGTCTTCGGATGAATCAGGAATATTCCATGCAGATTACGCTGGATACCGGAGACAGGGAGATTTACTATTATACGAGGATTATTTCCAGATCGGATCTGAACACAGAAAGCTATATTAATTTTGTGAAAAACTTTTATGAGAAATGTATGGACAAGTCCGCTTCTGAAGATCTGGCCGGCTATCTGGAACCGGATGGAAGCACCACATCCACCAATTTTTCTCAGATCACCATAAACTCCTCACTATCGGAAGTAAGCTGGGGATCCTTGTCACCGCAGATTTACCGGAAAGGGATTCCCGTGATCAATGATATCAACGAAACGACAGCAAGTATTTCTCTGGAATACCAGATCTCGGCAAAGAACAGTGAAGGCCAGACAGAAATTTATGATGTAAAGGATTTTTACCGGATGCGGTATGCCGAAACCAGGATTTATCTCCTGGACTTTACGCGGTCTGCCAACCAGGTGTTTAACCCCGGACTTCCTGTGATCACAGATGACGGACTGATTTTGGGAATCCGGGATAAGGATGTTTCCTACATGACAAATGAGGAGAACAGTGTGGTTGCATTTGTACAGCAGGGAGACCTGTGGTCTTATTCGCCGGAAAACGGGAAATTTGTACGGATTTTCAGCTTCCGGAAGGATCAGAACAGTGATTACCGTGATGTGCGGCAGAAGCATGATATTAAGATCATTCGTGTGGCGGACAACGGCGATGTGGATTTTGTGCTTTATGGCTATATGAACCGTGGAATCCGTGAAGGATACAGCGGAATCTGTGTATATCATTACAACAATGATCAGAATGTACTGGAAGAAAAAGTATTTATTCCCTGCACAGAATCCTATGATTTTCTGAAAAAGGATATGGGAACCCTTTCCTATGTGAATCAGAAAAACCATCTGTTCCTTTTGTTTGCCGGAAAGCTGTATCTCATTGATATTGATGGAAGCAGCTATAAGATTCTGGAAGAGGGAATTGATTCCAAATACTTTGCGGTATCCGACAGCAATGCCCATGCAGCATGGCTGATCAAGGAAGGGGAAAAGGCCGGACAGGTCAAAGAAATCGATTTTGATACGCTGGACACCAGGATGCTGGTGCCGGAAAGCGGACAGCAGTATCGTCCGGTAGGCTTCATGAATGAAGACCTGATCTATGGAATCCTGATGGACGGAGATACGGTTCGAAGCATTGATAACCGTGATATAGAAGGAATTTATTCTCTCCGGTTTGAAGACTTTGAAGGAAACGTGAAAAAGGAATATCACGAAGACGGGCTTTATATCACTGATATAGTGGTAAAGAGCACGATTATGGAATTTAACCTCTGTGCCAGACTGGGAGATATTTATGTTGTTCAGAAAAAGGATAATATCATGAACAATAAAAAAGCTGCTGCATCCCGTGTTTCCATCGAGCTGACCAGCACGGAAAGGACAGGCGTCCGGATTCGTCTTGCTTTTGATGAAGAACCGGAAACAGACGATCCGCTGATCATTCTGGCGAAAATGCGGAGCGTGGAGGAACGCGTAGTGTCCCTCGATATGCAGGTTCCAAAAGAAACGGTTTATTATGTTTATGCCGGCGGAACGCTTTGTGATACCTTTGAGGATCCCGCCCTGGCCATTCAGTATGCCAATGAGGTGATGGGAGTTGTCCTGAACCGTAACCAGCAGTATATCTGGGAGCGGGGAAATAAAAAAACGCAGATCAAACTGAACGTTTCGGACATTCCGCAGGCGGTTCTGAACGCAGATCTGAATCTGGAGGCACTGGAGGAAAGCGTCAAAGATCAGGGGAAAATCCTGAATCTTTCCGGATGTACGCTGGAAAGTGTACTTTATGAGATCAGTGCCCAGAGGCCTGTGATCGCAGCTACCGGAGACGGAAAGAGCGTTGTGATCATCGGCTATGATGAATACAATACCTATCTTTATTATCCGGATACCGAACAGACAGGGCCTTTTGGAATGAATGACAGCACGCTGGTCTTCTCCAATGCAGGAAATATATTTTATTGTTACATGGAAAACATGGAATAGAAAAAAGGAATTTTTTCAAACCAGGGGTTTACTTTTGGAAGTCAGTTATTTAAACTAAGAAGTAGAAAGAAAAACAGGGGGATTACATATGCTGAACAGAAATATCAGAAAACTGGTACAATATGGTATTGAAAACGGTCTTACTCCGGCATGCGAAAAAAATTATACCATTAATCTTCTTCTGGATGTATTTGGAGAAGAGGAGTATGCGGAACCGGAAGAAGCTTTTTCCAATGTGGATCTGGAAGAAACGTTAGGTGCTCTTCTGGATGAGGCAGTGCGCCGGGAGCTGATACCGGACAGTATCGTTTATCGGGATCTTTTTGATACACGTCTGATGAACTGTCTGATGCCCCGTCCGGCACAGGTACAGAAGGAATTCTGGGGCCGTTATCAGGAAAGCCCGGAAAAAGCAACAGATTATTTTTACAAACTCAGCCAGGACAGTGACTATATTCGCCGTTACCGTGTGAAAAAGGATATGAAATGGTCTGTGGAAAGTGAGTACGGCGATATTGATATCACCATCAATCTTTCCAAACCGGAAAAGGATCCAAAGGCCATTGCGGCAGCGAAAAATGCAAAAGCCAGCAGCTATCCGAAATGTCTTCTCTGTCCGGAAAATGAGGGCTATGCAGGCCGCGTAAACCATCCGGCAAGAGAAAATCACAGGATCATTCCGATTACCATTAACGATTGTCCATGGGGATTCCAGTATTCTCCGTATGTATATTACAATGAGCACTGTATTGTGTTCAACAGTCAGCATACACCTATGAAGATTGAGAGGAATACGTTTGTAAAACTCTTTGATTTTGTGAAGCTGTTTCCGCATTATTTCCTTGGATCCAATGCAGATCTTCCTATCGTAGGCGGTTCCATTTTAAGCCATGATCATTTCCAGGGAGGACATTATACGTTTGCTATGGCAAAGGCGCCTATGGAATGTCATGTGACGATTCCGGGATATGAGGATGTGGAGGCCGGCATTGTCAAATGGCCGCTGTCCGTGTTCCGTATCCGTCACAAAGATGAAAAGCGTCTGATCGACCTTGCATCTCATGTGCTGGAGGCATGGAGAGGTTATACGGATGAAGCTGCCTTTATCTATGCAGAGACGGACGGAGAACCCCACAATACCATTACTCCGATTGCCCGCAAGGTGGGTGATATCTTTGAACTGGATCTGACACTGAGAAATAATATTACCACAGAGGAGCATCCTCTCGGTGTATACCATCCTCACGCAGAATACCATCACATTAAAAAAGAAAACATCGGCCTTATCGAGGTTATGGGTCTTGCAGTGCTTCCGGCCCGCCTGAAAGAGGAACTGGAACTTCTGGAAGAATACATTCTCGAAGGCAAAGAAGTTGCTTCCAACGAAAAGATTGAGAAGCATGCCGCATGGGTGGCAGAATTCCTTCCCAAATATGAATCTGTAACAAAAGAAAATATCCATGAGATCCTGCAGAAAGAAGTGGGAATTGTGTTTACGCATGTTCTTGAAGACGCCGGTGTTTATAAATGTACACCGGAAGGCAGAGAAGCTTTTATGAGATTTATTGAAGCTCTGTAATGATTTTTGCAGACAGTTTTCTTCAAAAATCCTGTCAGGTAAAATGTGTCATCAATAATATAAAATAAAATATATTATAAATAAATAAAAAAATAAAAAAAAAAAAAAAAAAAAAAAAAAAAAAAAATAAAAAAATAAAAAAAAAAAAA
>CAMBYR010000098.1 GCA_945872375.1 uncultured Blautia sp.
TTTTTTCGGATAGATCCGGTATTTTCCAAACGCCTGAATGGCATCCACATGAAAAAGTGCTTTGGGGCTTTTTGCATGAACCAGCTTTGCGATCTGCTCCACCGGCATTACCGCCCCTACCTCATTATTCACATACATGACAGATACCAGAATCGTATCCTCACGAAGAGCGGCTTCCAGTGCCTCAAGGCTTACAACACCCTGCTCATTGACCGGAAGACGGGTAACTTCAAACCCCTGTTCCTCCAGAAATTCTGCCGGCTGTCCCACCGCTGCGTGCTCCACGGAGCTGATGATCAGATGCTTTCCGCTTCGTCTGTTTGCCATTGCTCCGCCGATCAGTGCCAGATTGTTGGACTCCGTTCCGCCGGAGGTAAACAGAATCTCTTTTTCCTTTACTTTCAGGATTCCTGCAAGAATCTGTGCGGATTCCTTCAGATACTGTTCTGCCTCCACTCCTTTTCTGTGCATGGCAGATGGATTTCCGAAATCCTCCATCATGGTTTTTACTACGATGTCCTTTACCGATTCATAACATCTGGTCGTCGCTGAATTATCAAAATATGCTTCCATCTTTAATTTCCTTCCTCAAGCTGAAACATGAGCACAGATAAAACAGCAAGCCCTGCCGTCTCTGTGCGGAGGATCCGTTTTCCCAGGGTAATGGGACTGGCACCTGCTTCAGATGCCGCCTGTACCTCCTGTTCCTCAAATCCGCCCTCCGGGCCGATAAAGATTCCAATGGACTGTCCCGGCCGAATGGACCCAAGAATTGCCCTCGTCTCCTTCATTCCCTGCGCCAGTTCATAGGGAATCAGCTTGATATCCAGTTCTCCTGCTTTTTTAAGAGCCTCCGAAAAGCTAAGTACAGAAGAAACCCGGGGCACATACATCCGGCGTGACTGTTTTGCCGCACTTTCCGCGATCTGCTGCCAGCGGGCCGTTTTCTTTTCTGCCTTTTTCGCGTCCAGTTTTACCACAGACCTTCTGGTCTCCACAGGAATGATCTCATGCACGCCAAGCTCCACGGCTTTTTGAATGATCAGTTCCATTTTATCTGCCTTTGGAAGCCCCTGAAACAGATAGATCTGATTTGGCAGTTCATAATCCGGTTCCTGGGCATATAAAATATGAAGAAGGATTTCTTCTCCGTCCATCCCGGCGATCTGACAATGGTATTCCTTTCCGGCTCCATCGCTGACCCAGAGTTCTTCTCCCTGCTTCATGCGGAGAACATTCCGGATATGGTTGACATCTGTGCCGGTAACCCTGATCTCATGAGTTTCCTCCTGAATCTGACAGGGTTCCACAAAAAAACGAGGCATAATTCAGTCCTTTCTGGCAGTTACAGAAACCCATTCTCCCTGCCTGGTCACTTCTACCAGCGTCAGTCCTGCCTTTTCTACCGCTTCCGTCACTACCTTTTCCTTCACATCCAGAATACCGGAGGTGATATAATATGCGCCTTTTTTCATCTGCTGCACGATTACAGGTGTCAGAGGAACAAGTACATCTGCCAGAATATTGGCAGCTACAATATCATATTTTTCATATCCCACACGATCCTGCACTTCTTTATCGTCAATGATATTGCCGATCATCATGGCAAAGGCATCTTCCGGAATGCCATTTGCTTCTTTATTTTCCGATACAGCAGGCACAGCACAGGGATCCAGATCTGTTCCCACAACATGTCCGGCCCCAAGCTTCAGCGCCACGATTCCAAGGATACCGCTTCCGGTTCCCACATCCAGGATTTCTGCGCCTTCCTTCACGTATTTTTTCAGCTGGCGGATCACAAGCTGGGTGGTCTCATGCATACCCGTTCCAAAAGCAGTACCCGGGTCGATATGGAGAATCATTTTTCCCTGATCCTCCTCCTTCACTTCTTCCCAGGAGGGCACGATCAGAATATCATCCACATAAAACTGATGAAAATATTCCTTCCAGTTGTTGATCCAGTCCTTATCCTCTGTCTGAGACTCTTCGATGGTTGCCTCACCGATGTCCATATAGCCCTTCAGTTCATCCAGTGCTGCACGGACATCTGCCAGAATCGCATCTTTATCCGCATCCTCCTCCAGATAAAAGCTGAGATAAGCCACTCCGTCATCTTCCGGTCCTTCCGGCATGATGTCCACAAACATCTGCGCCTTATCTTCCTCCGTCAGAGGTTTTTTATCCTGTATTTCCACACCTTCCACGCCAGCCTCTGCCAGTGTACAGATCACAATATCTTCAGCCTCTGTTTTTGTTTTTAATGTAAAACGATTCCACTTCATAATCTATCTCCCATCTTGTTATCCATTTCCTTCTTACGTTCAAATATCCTGACCACCCAATGATGCCGGTTCCCTTTTGCATAAAATCTCCACCAGAGTTCTACCAGTGCAATGGCCCCTATGGCATCTGCCAGGTAATGCTGCTTCAGCACCTGTGTGGAAATGATCACCAGACTCGCCGCAAACAGAGAAAAGATCTGATATCCTCTGGGAATCTCCCCGGCTCCCTTTAACCCTCTCCAGCACAGCCAGCTTACATAGCAGTGAATGGACGGAAAAAGATTTGACGGGCTTTTCCCTCCGTCAAGAGCATAAATCAACTTCAGGATCACCTCTGAAAAACTGTCTCCGGCAATTTCCGGCCGGATATTTGTGGTTGGAACCAGTATAAAGATGACAAAACAAAGCGCATGTATGGTCAGGTCTGTGGCCACAAACCGGTAAAACCAATCCTTTCCTCTTCTGGCTGCCAGAATATAGCTGGCTGCCCAGAAAGGGAATGCCAGAATATAAACCCAGACAAATTCCGGGATCAGAGGAACTGCCCGATCCAAAGCTGTGGTAAAGTCATAATGAATCCTGTTTTTTGTCAATAATCCGCTGCCCCAGTATACAAAACCATTTACGATTAAAATGGACAGCAGCGGCATGATCGCCCACGCTGGGATGAATTTCTCCCAAAAATGCGATTTTTCCTTTTTCAAAATCGATTTTCCTTTCCGGTTTATCTTTTGTTTGCTTACAACGCCTGCCGCTATTCTTCTTATCATACACGAAACATGAAAAAAAGAAAAGAGGATTTCTCCTCTTTTTCTCTTTTTCCTGAGACTGTTCACTCTGTGACCAGTCATCTTATTCTTCCACGTCAAACGTTTCTTTTAATTTATCCATAAAGCTTTTTTTCTTTTTTTCTCCGGTGCTCTGAGAATCAGCAGGGCGATTGCCGCATGCCTCATCAAAACGTCTCAGCGCTTCTTTTGCCTCACTATTCAGATTTGTAGGTACCTGAACCACAAGTGTGACATAATGGTCGCCTCTGACATTCTTGTTCCGAAGGGAAGGTACGCCTTTTCCTTTCAGACGAATACGGGTATCTGTCTGTGTTCCGGGTTTGATCTCATATTCCACATCTCCGTCCACGGTATTGATGCGTACGGTTCCGCCAAGAGCAGCCTGCGCATAAGTAATGGGCGCAGTGGAGAAAATATTGGTATCCTGTCTCTGGAAGATCGGATGGCGTGCTACATTTACCTCTACAAGAAGATCTCCTCTCGGTCCTCCATTTGTGCCAGGTTCTCCTTTTTCCCGGATACGGATACTCTGACCGCTGTCAATACCGGCCGGAACAGATACCTGAATTTTCTTTCGGGAAGAAGTATATCCCGTTCCGCGGCAGGAGGTACATTTCTCCTTGATCACTTTACCGGTTCCGTTACACTCAGGACATGTCTGTACGTTGCGGACCATGCCGAACATGGACTGCTGCGTATAGACGATCTGGCCCTCACCATTACATTTCGGACAGGTAACCGGCTGTGTTCCCGGCTTTGCACCGGTTCCGTGGCAGGAAGTACATTCGTCTTTCAAAACGATCTCCAGTTCTTTCTCACAGCCAAATACCGCTTCTTCAAACGTAATATTCACACGGGCACGGAGATTTGCTCCCTTCATCGGACCGTTATTCGGACGTCTTCTTCCGCCGCCGCCAAATAAATCGCCAAAAATATCGCCGAATATGTCTCCCATATCAGCGCCGCTAAAGTCAAAGCCGCCAAAGCCGCCGGCTCCTGCACCGCCTCCTCCGTTTTCAAAGGCAGCATGGCCGAACTGGTCATACTGTTTTCTCTTCTGCGGATCACTGAGGATCGTATATGCTTCCGTGGCTTCTTTAAACTTTGCCTCTGCATCTTTATCACCCGGATTTACATCCGGGTGATATTTTTTGGCTAATTTACGATATGCTTTTTTTAACTCTGCGTCATCGGCGGTCTTACTCACGCCCAGGACTTCGTAGTAATCTCTCTTATCAGCCATAATGATTCTTTCCCTATTTCAGAATTATTCTCAGACTTCTTTATAATCTGCATCTACGACATCATCACCGTAGCCTGCTTCATTTCCGCCTGCGGATGCGCCGCCGCCCATGTTCATATCCGGGCCTGCCTGACCGCCTGCCTGCTGAGCCTGCTCATACATCTTGGAAAACAGCTTCTGAGCGCTTTCCATCATCTTTTCCTGAGCTGCTTTGATCTCAGCAACCTGAGAATCTGTGATTTCTTCCAGATTGGTAGTCTTTGCAAGGATATCCTTTAATGCATTCAGGTCTGCTTCTACAGCTGCCTTGTCGTTTGCATCCAGTTTATCTCCTGCTTCTTTCAGTGCATTTTCTACCTGGAATACCATGGAGTCTGCATTGTTTCTTGTGTCAATGGCTTCCTTACGTTTCTTGTCCTGTGCCTCAAATTCAGCAGCTTCTTTCACTGCTTTATTGATTTCGTCATCGGACATGTTGGAACCTGCCGTAATGGTAATGTGCTGTTCTTTTCCTGTTCCAAGGTCTTTTGCAGATACATTTACAATACCGTTGGCATCAATATCAAAGGTAACTTCGATCTGCGGAACACCACGGCGTGCCGGCGGGATTCCATCCAGACGGAACTGTCCCAGAGATTTGTTATCTCTTGCGAACTGACGCTCACCCTGTACTACGTTGATATCTACAGCAGTCTGATTATCTGCTGCTGTGGAGAAGATCTGGCTCTTCTTTGTAGGAATGGTTGTATTTCTTTCGATCAGTCGGGTTGCAATACCTCCCATGGTCTCGATGGACAGAGACAGCGGAGTAACATCCAGAAGAAGGATATCGCCTGCGCCTGCATCGCCTGCAAGCTTACCGCCCTGAACAGATGCACCAAGTGCAACACACTCATCCGGGTTCAGAGACTTGCTTGGCTCTTTGCCGGTAAGCTGTCTTACTTTATCCTGTACAGCAGGAATACGTGTGGAACCGCCTACCAGAAGTACCTGGCCCAGTTCTGATGCTGTGATGCCTGCATCGGAAAGTGCACGGCGAACCGGTTCTGCTGTTTTTTCTACCAGATCATGTGTCAGCTCATCAAATTTTGCTCTGGTCAGATTCATATCAAAGTGTTTCGGTCCCTCTGCTGTTGCAGTGATGAAAGGCAGGTTGATATTGGTTGTTGTAGAAGAAGAAAGCTCTTTCTTTGCTTTTTCAGCTGCTTCTTTGATTCTCTGCAGTGCCATCTTATCATTGGACAGATCTACACCTTCTGTTCTCTTGAACTCAGACAACATGTAATCTGCAATCTTCTGGTCAAAGTCATCTCCACCCAGACGGTTATTACCGGCAGTGGAAAGTACTTCGATAACTCCGTCACCAATCTCAATAATGGATACATCAAATGTACCGCCACCAAGGTCATATACCATGATCTTCTGCTCGTTTTCATTATCCAGACCATAAGCCAGAGCTGCTGCTGTAGGCTCATTGATAATACGTTTTACATCCAGACCTGCAATTTTACCTGCATCTTTTGTAGCCTGACGCTGAGCATCATTGAAGTAAGCCGGAACCGTGATAACTGCTTCTGTTACTTTTTCACCCAGATAGTTTTCTGCATCGGATTTCATCTTCTGCAGGATCATAGCAGAAATCTCCTGTGGAGAATACTTTTTATCATCAATTGTTACTCTGTAATCTGTACCCATATGTCTCTTAATAGAAGAGATTGTTTTATCTGCATTGGTTACAGCCTGACGTTTTGCAGGTTCTCCTACCAGTCTTTCTCCTGTTTTTGTAAATGCTACAACAGATGGTGTTGTTCTGGAACCTTCTGCATTTGTAATAACGGTTGGTTTTCCACCTTCCATAACAGCTACACAGCTGTTGGTTGTACCTAAGTCAATACCAATAATTTTTCCCATGATTTTTTCCTCCTAATAATATATGCTGAATGATTTAAATTACTATCTATCTGAATTGCTCTGCCTGTTTCTTTCCTTCAGGCAAGGCAGATATCAGTTGGCAACTTTTACCATGCTGTGGCGTACCACAAAATCTTTATACATATAACCTTTTTGGAACTCTTCCACTACTATGTTCTCTCCTGCTTCTTCATCTTCCACATGCATCACTGCATTATGAAAATCCGGATTGAACTCGGTGCCTACAGCCTCAATGGGTTTTACGCCCATTTCATCAAGAGTGGTAAGAAATTGTTTATAGATTTTTTCCATTCCCTGTACAAAAGGATCTTCACTGCCTTCTGCTGTAGCAAGACCTCTTTCAAAGTTATCTACAATCGGAAGGATCTTTTCCACAATGTCTTTTGCACCAATGATATACATACTTGCTTTTTCTTTTTCTGTACGCTTTCTGTAATTATCAAACTCTGCCATCTGACGTTTTACCTGATCGGTAAGTTCTTCAATCTTTTCATCTTTTTTATCTTTCTTTTCTTTTTTCTTTCCGAAGAACTTTTTCTCTTTTGTCTCTTCCGAAGAATCTGCCTTTTCCTCTGTTTTTACTTCTTTTTCGTCACACTCGGATGATTCAGAGGTACTCTCACTTGCCTGCTCCTTGTTCTCAGGAGTTTCTTCGTCAGCAGAAGTTTCTTCCTGAGCAGCTGCTGTATTTACATCTTCTGTCATTTCCTCGGAAGGTTTTTTGTTTTCTTCTGTCATGTTTTACATTCCACCTTTCTACGGCTTTTTGAATATATTATCCAACTGAACTTTCAGTGTTTTCAGGTTATCGACTACATTTTCGTAATCCATACGCTTTGGACCAATAATACCGATGGTACCTTTCATTCCGTCTCCCAAATCATAAGAGGCCGTCACCACGCTACAGTCTTTCATAGTGGAAATCGGTCCTTCATTTCCTATATATACCTGAATTCCTGTATTCTCTCCCGAATCAGAGACGGTATCTTTAATCATTTCCACCAACTGTTTCTTTTCTTCAAATGCTGAAATCAATTCGCTGGCCTTACTGCTGTCTGCCAGTTCCGGATATTTGAAAATGTTGGTCGCTCCG
>CAMBYR010000099.1 GCA_945872375.1 uncultured Blautia sp.
GAAATAAAACCTGTGATCCGGTCCTGAATTTTCTCCATATTCCGATAGGTCTGGGCAACACCGATAAACATGCCGCTGGATCGTACCGGATGGATCACCATGGTGGCACTTGGCACCACAAAGGAGTAGTCTGCAGAGACTGCCATGGGAACGCCGATGGAATGGCCTCCTCCCAGAACAAGAGAAACAGAAGGAACACTTAAGGATGCAATCATTTCCGCGATAGCCAGGCCGGCTTCCACATCTCCGCCTACGGTATTTAAAAGAATCAGAAGTCCATCCACACTTTTATCATCCTCGATCATGGCAAGCCGGGGGAGGACATGTTCATATTTTGTGGTCTTGCTGTGTGCAGGTGCGGATTCGTGTCCTTCCACTTCACCGATAATGGTCAGAAGCTCCACCTTGTAACGGTGGGGATTTTCATTGAGAACCACCTGTCCCATCTCGCGGATCTGTTCATTTTCCTGTGATTTTGCTTCCAGTTCCTGTTTCTTTTCCTCTTTATTCTCCTCATTTCCATATTCTCTGCTGTCAGACATTACACATTACCTCCGATAAATTCATAATGGGATTAGTATGTACACTTTTTGCAGGAAATAAGCAAAAAATTATACATTTATCTTTGAATGTTGGTCTTTTTGTGATATAATGCAAAAGAATGAACATTATTTTTAGACTATCTTATACAGGAGGGAAATCATATGAGCAATACTTGTGGTTGTCAGAACGGCGGAAACGCAGACTTCGCTGAATTGGCCCCGGTACTGGAAAAATATGCAAAAGTGCCAGGCAGTCTCATTACTATTCTTCAGCAGACACAGGATATCTACGGTTACCTTTCTCTTGATGCAATCAATTACATCGCAGAAAGAACCGGAATCATGCCTGCCAAGATTTACGGCGTAGCCACCTTTTATGCCCAGTTCCGCTTACAGCCGGTAGGAAAATACCTGATCATGCTTTGCAAAGGTACAGCCTGTCATGTAAATGGATCTGACATGGTAGAAGAGGCGGTTTGCGAACATCTTGGAATCAAGGACGGAGAAACAACAGAAGACGGTCTGTTTACACTGAATAACGTTGCCTGTCTTGGATGCTGTTCTCTGGCACCGGTTATGATGGTGAAGTCAGCAGACGGCGAGGAAACTTATGGTAATCTGACCAAATCTTCCGTGAAGAAGATTCTCGATGATTATAAAGCAAAGAATGCATAGGAGGTAGAGATATGAAAGTTGTTGTTGGACAGGGCAGCTGCGGTATTGCTACCGGCGCGAAAAAAACCTCTAATGAATTCGAAAGAATCGTAGCGGAAAAGAACCTGACAAACGTTGTAATCGACAAGACCGGCTGTATCGGTACCTGTTATCTTGAGCCGATCGTTGATGTTTACAATGAAGAGGGCGCTCTGGAAGCCAGATATGTAAAATGTACACCGGACAAGGTTGCAGAGATCGTTGATGAGCATCTCATCGGCGGCAAACCGGTTGAAAAATATGTGATCCCCACAGAGGATGAGGCATTCTTATCCCAGCAGCAGAGAATCGTTCTGCGCAACTGTGGAAAGATCAATCCTGAGAAAATCGAAGAATACCTTGCAGTAGGCGGTTATGAGGCTGCAAGAAAAGTAATCACTTCCATGACTCCGGATCAGGTAATCGAGGAAATCAAGGTATCAGGCCTTCGCGGAAGAGGCGGTGCCGGATTCCCGACCTGGTTCAAATGGAATGCAATCAAATCAAACAAAGGTGCTCAGAAATACATGGTATGTAATGCGGACGAAGGTGATCCGGGTGCATTCATGGATCGTTCCGTTCTGGAAGGCGACCCGCACTCTCTGCTGGAAGGTATGATCATCGGCGGTTTTGCTGCAGGTGCTACCGAAGGTATTATTTACTGCCGTGCTGAGTATCCGCTTGCAATTGCACGTCTGGAAATCGCCATGGCACAGGCAAGAGAAAAAGGCTATCTTGGCAAGAATCTGTTTGGAACAGATTTCAGCTTTGATATCCGTATCAAAGCAGGTGCAGGTGCTTTCGTATGCGGTGAGGAGACAGCTCTGATCGCATCTCTGGAAGGCGAGCGCGGTATGCCGCGTCTGAAACCTCCGTTCCCGGCTGCAAAGGGTTACTGGAAACTCCCGACCAATATCAATAACGTAGAAACCTACGCAAACGTTGCATGGATCATCGCCAACGGCGGACAGGCATTTGCAGACAGAGGAGCAGAAAAATCCAAAGGTTCCAAGGTATTTGCACTTGCAGGAAAGATCAAAAAAGGCGGTCTCGTAGAGGTTCCTATGGGAATGACGCTGCGTGAAGTTATTTATAATATCGGCGGCGGAATTAAAAACGACAAAGAATTCAAGGCAGTTCAGATGGGCGGTCCGTCCGGCGGATGTATCCCGGCACAGCTCATTGATACCCCTGTTACATACGAAGATATCAATAAAACAGGTGCGATTGTCGGTTCCGGCGGTATGATCGTTATGGACGAGGATACCTGTATGGTAGATATGGCACGTTTCTTCCTGGATTTCACCAGAAAAGAATCCTGCGGTAAATGTAATTACTGCCGTATCGGTACAAAGAGAATGCTTGAGATTCTGGAAAGAATCACAAAGGGCGAAGGAAAAGACGGAGATATCGAGCTTCTGGAAGAGCTTGCCGGCAAGATCAAAGACGGCGCAATGTGCGGTCTGGGCCAGACGGCTCCGAACCCGGTTCTTACTACCATCCGTTACTTCCGCAACGAATACGAAGATCATATTTACAATCACAAATGTACTGCAAAATCCTGTAAGGCTCTCATTCATTATGAAATCACCGACGACTGCAAGGGCTGCGGCAAGTGCGCAAGAAACTGCCCGGTTAATGCGATCACCGGCGAGAAGAAACAGGTTCATAAGATTGATCCGAACGTATGTATCAAGTGCGGCAAGTGTGAAGACAACTGTGCATTCGGTGCAGTGAAGAGAGTTTAATAGGAGGTGCAGACTGTGAATAAATTCAGATTAAATATCGACGGAAAAGAAGTCTATGGTCTTCCGGGCCAGACGATTCTTGAAGTTTGCAGAGAGAATGACATCTTTATTCCGACCCTCTGCTATGATGAAAGAACAGAAATCTACGGTGCATGCGGTCTGTGTATGGTAGAGTGGGAAGGCAGCCCGAAGCTTTGGAAAGCCTGTGCAACAGAAATTGCTCCCAATATGGTAATCCGTACCAATACAAAGCGTGTATTTGAATCCAGAAAAACAAACCTGGAGCTTCTTCTTTCCAATCACAAGGGAGACTGCCGTCCTCCGTGTATGCTGGCATGTCCGGCAGGCACTGACTGCCAGGGCTATGTAGGCCTGATCGCAAACGGACAGTATGAAGAAGCTATCAAGCTGATCCGTGACAACATTCCGCTTCCGGGTGCTATCGGACGTGTATGTCCTCATCCATGTGAAAAAGCATGCCGCCGCGGACTGGTGGACGAGCCGATCGCTATTGCAAACTTAAAGAGATTTGCGGCAGATACCGATGAATTCGGTGAGGATCCGTTTGTACCGGAATGTGAACCGGATACAGGTAAAAATGTGGCTGTTATCGGTGGTGGACCTTATGGTATTTCCATGGCATATTTCCTTCGCCAGATGGGACACGATGTGACCATTTACGAGGCAATGCCAAAGCTTGGCGGTATGCTCCGCTATGGTATTCCGGAATATCGTCTTCCGAAAGAAGTACTTGACGAAGAGATCGCAGTTCTGGAAAAAATGGGCATTACCATGGTTACTAATACAAAGATCGGCGAAGATATCTCCTTTGAAGCGATCAAGAGAGACTTTGATGCTGTCTGCGTAGGTATTGGTGCATGGGTATCCACAGGTGTTCGCTGCAAAGGCGAAGATGCGGATGGTGTCATCGGCGGTATCGACTTCCTGCGTAAGGTTGTCCGCAACGAAAAAATCGACCTTGGAAAGAACGTTGCCATCGTAGGCGGCGGAAATACAGCAATGGATGCCTGCCGTACAGCAGTTCGTCTTGGCGCTGACAAGGTTTACAATATCTACAGAAGAACAAAAGATGAAATGCCTGCAGATATGATCGAGATCGAGGAAGCAGAAGAAGAAGGCGTTATTTTCCTGAATCTTACCAATCCTCTGGAGATCATCTCCGATGAAAACGGTCATTGCCGTCAGATGGTACTTCAGGTTATGGAACTTGGTGAGCCGGATGCTTCCGGACGTCGTGCTCCTGTTCCGGTAGAAGGAAAAACAGAGACGATCGATGTTGACACTGTCATTCTTGCAATCGGCCAGAGAGTCAATGCAGAAGGAATCGACGGCGTGGAACTTACCCGCAAGGGCGGTATCGTATATGATAAAGATACCTTCATGACAGCTATTCCAGGCGTATTTGCCGGCGGTGACTGCGGTAACGACAAGATCTCCATCGCAGTGGAATCCATCGGCGATGCAAAGAAGAGCTGCCTGGTAGTGGATGCATATCTTCGCGGTGAAGAGATCAAATATGAGCCAAACTACTATGTGACCAAGAAGGACGTTACTCCGGCTAACAGCTCAATGCAGAAGAGAGAAAAGACAACTTCACTGAGGTTGTATTCGGCTATGATGAAGAGCAGGCAATCGAAGAAGCAAACCGCTGTCTGGAATGCGGATGTAAAGACTACTTTGAATGTAAGCTCATCAGCTATGCAAATATGTATGATGTAAAACCGGATCGTTTTGCCGGAGACATCAATGAAGTGGATTATAAAGACGAGCATCCGTTTATCCTGAGAGATCCGAACAAGTGTATCCTCTGCGGCCTTTGCGTACGTGCCTGCGATGAAGTCATGGGCGTTGGCGCACTTGGACTTGTAAAACGTGGATTCGATACGGTTGTGAAACCGGCTCTGGAAATGCCGCTGTCCGAGACAGGATGTATTTCCTGTGGTCAGTGTGTAAGTGTCTGCCCGACAGGCGCACTTCAGGAAAACTTAAGTCTTGCAAAATCTGTTCCGCTTGATACAGAAGTGACAGATACCACCTGTTCTCATTGTTCCGTTGGCTGCTCCATTCATCTGGAAACCTACGGAGACATGCTGGTAAAATCTCTTCCGGACAAAGAAGGCGCTGTGAATAAGGGACTTCTCTGCGGACGCGGTAAATTCGGATTTGACTGCGCTGTGATTGGCGACAGAATTCTGGATCCGATGGCAAGAAAAGACGGAGAGCTTACCGAGGTAGATTATCATGAAGCATTCGTGCTGATCACCAAGAAAGCAGAAGCTCTTGCTGCAAAATACGGCAAGGAAGCAGTTGCGGTTTCCATCTCCGACAGATACACCAATGAAGAAGCATATGTAATCAAGAAATTTGCAGATACCATCGGTGCAAAGACACTCTGCTTCAACAACAGAGAGAATGGTCTTACCAAAGTTCTGGGTGTAAATGCATCCCCGAACACCATTGATGAGCTTCTTTCTGCAGAAGTGATCCTCTGTGCAGGATTCATTGCAAAAGAAAATCAGGTAATCCGCCTGAAACTGAAACAGGCTGCAAAGAATGGTGCGAAAGTTATCCTCGTAAATCCGGAAGGATATGAGCAGGATCACATGAGCTTTGTATATAAGACTGTTGTAACAGATAATACACTTGGATTCTTCAAAGGCGTTGCAAAAGCACTTGCTGATATGGGCAAGGGTGCCGGCATCGAAGGATTTGATGCATTCAAAGCTTCTGTAGACGGTGCAGACGTATGTGAAGAAGTGAAAGCTGTTGCAGAGCTTTATGCAAATGCGAAGAAGGCAATGATCGTATTCCAGCAGAATGTTGTTTCCACAGAAGCTGCAGTTCTTCTGGCAGATATCGCACTTGTTTCCGGACATATCGGAAAAGCACGTGATGGTATCCTTGAACTGAAAGCAAAGAACAACAGCCAGGGTATCAATGATCTCGGCATCACCGCAGGTGCAGAGGCAATGGAAGGTGTGAAAGCCCTTCTGGTATTTGGCGAAGATGTTCCGGCAGATGCTCTGAAGGAACTGGTATTCCTTGCAGTATGCGACACTCATATGACAGAAACTGCAAAGAAAGCCGATGTAGTAGTTCCCGGCACCGGATTTGCCGCTACATATGGAACCTTTACAAACACCGAGCGCAGACTGCAGCCGGTAGAGCAGGCAATCGAAGAAGATGTTGTATTCAACAACTGGGAGGTTGCAGCTGAGCTGGCACATGTATATGAAGTAGAAATGCCGTATGACGATGTAGAAGATATTTCTGATGAAATGAATGATAAGCTTCCGCTTTATCGTTATGCAGAAATGGGTCAGATCTACGGCGGCGTTCTGGAATGCAAGGGTGCAAAACTTGTTCCGGCAGAAGACGGAGTATTTGTAGCACCGCTGAAATGTACCGATTATCTGACAAACATGATCGATGCAAGACTTCCGAAAGCTGCAAAATAAATTTCAGATATTGAAAACATAAAATGAATGAAAGGCTCCTGTACAGAAGATATGACTGTATAGGAGCTTTTCTGCGATCCGGGGATTTTTGCCGCTATTGTATCTTTGACGAAAATATGCTATAATTCTGTTCGTAGTGGCCTAAAACAGAAAAAGAGTTCGCAGGTCTGCAAACAGGTTGTTTTGCATTTGCGATAAAAGGATAAAATAATGACAGTAATTTATGCAATTTTATTTGGTATGATACAGGGAATCGCGGAATTTTTTCCTGTAAGCAGCTTCGGACATCTCAGTGCGCTGGAGAAAATATTCGGAATTTCCCGTACAGCCGATGTCCTGTTTGAATCCATGCTCCATGTGGGAACAATATTTGCAGTATTCCTTGTGTTTCAAAGGGATATCCGAAGACTCACAGAAGAGTATGTCGGCATGGCAGGCGATCTTCTGGGGAATCTGAACCTGTATATACATAATCGAAAAACGGGGGAGGATCTGAAATACGCCAGAATCATCAGCAACAGTTACAGAAAATTTGCTGTTCTTGTTCTGATTTCCACAATTCCAACGACTTTACTGGGATATGTATGCAGACGGCTGATCGTCATGGCAGCAGTGTCCCCCATGCTTCCCGGAATCGGCATTCTGATCACCGGAATTGTTCTTCTGGTGACGGATATCGGAGGCGCAGGAGGAAATCGTTCCGCCAGAGAGGCAGCATATGCCAACGCCATGTGGATCGGAATTTGCCAGGGACTTTCCGTTTTTCCGGGATTATCCCGCTGTGGGCTGACCATCTGTGCAGCACTTCTCTGTGGATTCAGCAAAACCTTCGCAGTAAAGTATTCTTATATTATCTCCATT